>CANKBT010000266.1 GCA_947479995.1 Frankiaceae bacterium
CGAGCAGGTGCAGCGCCTCGCGGGCGGCGGCGAGCGACGCGGGCGGCGGCGGGTCGAGCAGCGCCAGGCCGGCGCCGTCGCCGCGCCCCCACGCCGCCAGCTCGAGCGCGCACGCGGTGAGGTCCGCGACCGCGACCTCCGGCGCCGGGTGGGCGGGCAGCCGGGCGTGCTCGGCCGCCGACCAGCAGCGGTGCACCGCGCCAGGGCCCTCGCGGCCCGCCCGCCCAGCGCGCTGCGCCGCCGCCGACCGGCTCACCCGCACGGTCACCAGCGACGGCAGTCCGCGCCGCTGGTCGGTGCGCGGCTCGCGCGACAGCCCCGCGTCGACGACGAGGCGCACGCCCGGCACGGTGAGCGAGCTCTCGGCGACGGCGGTCGACACGACGACGCGCCGCCGCGGCCCCGCGGCGAGGGCGAGGTCCTGCTCGGCGGGCGGCAGCCGGCCGTGCAGCGGCCGCACGTCCGCCTCGACGCCGGCGAGGCGGCGCGCGACGCCGGCGACCTCCGCGGCGCCGGGCACGAAGACGAGCAGGTCGCCCGCGGAGCCGGCGAGGGAGCCGCGCGCGGTCGCGGCGACGTGGTCGAGGAAGCGCGGCGTCACGCCGCGCTCGTCGACGGGCAGCACGCCGGGCGGCGGCGGCGCCCAGTGCTCGGCGACCGGGTGCAGCACGCCCGGCACCTCGACCACCGGCACGCCGCCGAGCAGGGCGGCGGTACGCCCCGCCTCGACGGTGGCCGACATGGCGACGAGCAGCAGGTCCTCGCGCAGGCTGCCCCGCACGTCGACGGCGAAGGCGAGCGCGAGGTCGGCCTCGACCTGCCGCTCGTGCACCTCGTCGAGCACGACCGCGGCGACGCCGGGCAGGTCCGGGTCGCGCTGCAGCCGGCGCAGCAGCACGCCGGTGGTGACGAACTCGACGCGCGTGCGCGGGCCGGTGCGGGTGTCGCCGCGCACGCGGTAGCCGGCCGTGGCCCCGACCGGCTCGCCGAGCAGCGCGGCCAGCCGGGCGGCGGCGGCGCGGGCCGCGAGCCGCCGCGGCTGGGTGACCACCACGCGGCCGGCGCCGGCGAGGGCGGCGACCGCCGGCGGCACCAGCGTCGTCTTGCCGGTGCCCGGGGGCGCTTGCACCACCACCGCGCCGGCGCCGCTCAGGGCGTCGGCCACGGCGGGCAGCGCGGCCGCCACCGGCAGGTCGGGGGGCCGGCGCAGCAGCCGGGCGAGGGCGTCCTCGGCGGCCGGCCCCGGCGGCGTCAGTAGCCCGCCATGCCCGGCGCGCCCTGCGCCCCGTCGACGACGAGCTCGGTGCCGTTAACCCACGAGGCGCGCGGGCTGAGCAGCCAGGCCGCCGCGTCGGCGACCTCGTCGACGGTGCCGAGGCGACCCTCGGGCAGCTCGGCCTCGAGGAAGCGGGCGAAGGCCTCGGGGTCGGCGTCGCGCCGGCGCGCCCAGCCGCCGCCCTCGAACAGGATGCTCCCGGGGCTCAGCGCGTTGACCCGCACGCCCAGCGGCCCCAGCTCGCGGCCGAGCGAGCGCGCGAGCGCGATCTGCGCGGCCTTCGCGGCGGCGTACTGCGACTTGGGCTGCGGTCGCGAGCCCGACACCGATGCGATGACGAGCACGGACGCCGCCGACGACGCCCGCAGGTGCGGGACGGCGGCCGCGACCGCCGTCGACGCGTGCACGACGTTGAGGTCGAGCGTGGTGCGCCAGTCGCCCGCGCCGGTCTCCACGAGGGCGGGGGAGCCGACGGCGCCACCCGCGCAGACGACGAGCAGGTCGAGGCCGCCGAGCGCCTCGGCGGCGCCGTCGACGACGCCGCGCAGCGCCTCCTCGTCGGTGACGTCGGCCGCCTCGCCCCAGGCGGTGGCGCCCGCCGTCCGCAGGGCCGCGACGGCGTCCTCGACCGCGTCGGCGTCGCGGGCGCACAGCGCCACCGCGCAGCCCTCCTCGGCGAGCCGCTCGACGATGCCGCGGCCGAGCCCGCGGGTGCCGCCGGTGACGAGGGCGCGGCGTCCGCGCAGCTGGAGGTCCACGCCCGCATGGTGCCCGAGGGGCCTGGCACCATGCGCGGGTGACCGAGCCCGACGACGCCCTGAAGGCCGACCTCGTCCGCTATCTGCAGCACGGCCGCGACGCGGTGGTGTGGAAGCTCGACGGGCTGTCCGAGCTCGACGCGCGGCGCCCCCTCACCCCGACCGGCACGAGCCTGCTCGGCCTGGTCAAGCACCTCGCCGACGTCGAGCTCGGCTACTTCGTCGAGTGCTTCGGCCGCGAGGCGCCCGACCGCACGTCGTGGTCGCACGACGACCCGCTGGCCGACATGTGGGCGACGGCCGACGAGTCGCGCGAGGACGTCGTCGGGCTCTACCGGCGGGTGTGGGAGCACGCGGCCGGCACCTTCGCCGCGCTGCCGCTCGACGCGGTCGCAAGCGTGCCGTGGTGGTCGCCGCCGGGAGACCGGCCGACGCTGCACCGGCTGCTCGTGCACGTCGCCACCGAGACGCACCGGCACGCCGGCCACGCGGACGTGCTGCGCGAGCTCGTCGACGGCGCCGCCGGCATGCGCCCCGAGTCGACGAACCTGCCCGACGGCACCGACTGGCCGACGCACGTCGCCCGCGTGCAGGCGGCGGCCGAGCAGGCCGACCGCGCGGCCCGGGCGGCGGGCGGCGCGGGCGCGGACGGCCCCTGACACACTGGCCGCCGCGGCGACCCCGCACCACCCCGCCCCGACCCGGGGCCGACGCCGCGACCCCAGGACCGCCCGCCGTGCCCGACAGCCCGCCCCCCTCCGACGCCTTCCACGTCTACGACACGACGCTGCGCGACGGGTCGCAGGGCGAGGGCATCGTGCTGTCGGTCCAGGACAAGCTGGCGATCGCGCGGCACCTCGACGACCTGGGCGTGGGCTTCGTCGAGGGCGGCTGGCCGGGGGCCAACCCCAAGGACACCGCGTTCTTCGCGCGGGCCCGCACCGAGCTGCGGCTGCGCACCGCGCAGCTCACGGCGTTCGGCGCGACGCGGCGCCCGCACGGCGACGCGGCGACCGACCTGGCGGCGCTGCGCGACGCGGGCGCGGGCGTGGTGACGCTCGTGGCCAAGAGCGACGTGCGGCACGTCGAGCGGGCGCTGCGCACCACGCGCGAGGAGAACCTCGCGATGGTCCGCGACAGCGTCGCGCACCTGCGCGCCGAGGGGCTGCGCGTCTTCCTCGACGCCGAGCACTTCTTCGACGGCCACCGCGCCGACCGCGCGTACGCGCTCGAGGTGCTGCGCACGGCGGCCGAGGCGGGCGCCGACGTGCTCGTGCTCTGCGACACCAACGGCGGGATGCTGCCGTCGCGCCTGCAGGACGTCGTCGGCGACGTCGTCGCGACCGGGCTGCGCGTCGGCATCCACGCGCACGACGACACCGCCTGCGCGGTCGCCAACAGCCTCGCGGCCGTCGACGTCGGCGCGACGCACGTGCAGGGCACGGCCAACGGCTACGGCGAGCGCAGCGGCAACGCCGACCTGTTCAGCGTCGTCGCCGCGCTCGAGGTCAAGCTCGACCGGCAGGTGCTGCCCGAGGGCCGCCTGCGCGAGCTGTCGCGGGTGGCGCACGCCGTCGCCGAGGTCGCCAACATGGTGCCGGACCCGGCGCAGCCGTGGGTCGGCACCAGCGCGTTCGCCCACAAGGCCGGGCTGCACGTCAGCGCGGTCAAGGCCGACCCCGACCTCTACCAGCACGTCGACCCGGCGGTCGTCGGCGGCGGGATGCGCCTGCTGGTCTCCGAGCTCGCCGGCCGCGCGACCATCGAGCTCAAGGGCCGCGAGCTCGGGCTCGACCCCGACCGCGACACCGTCGGGCGCGTGCTCGACCGGCTCAAGTCGATGGAGAGCGTCGGGTGGAGCTTCGAGGCCGCCGAGGCCAGCTTCGAGCTGCTGCTGCGCGAGGAGATGGGCGAGCACCGGCGGCTGTTCGACCTGGAGTCGTGGCGCGTCATCGTCGAGCAGCGCGGCGAGGGGCCGGGCGCCGTCGTCGTCTCCGAGGCGACCGTCAAGCTGCACGCCAAGGGCCGGCGCATCGTGGCGACCGGCGAGGGCGGTGGCCCGGTGCACGCGCTCGACACCGCCCTGCGCACCGCGCTCGAGCAGCTGCACCCGGCGCTGACCTCGCTCGAGCTGGTCGACTACAAGGTGCGCATCGTCAGCGGCGCGCACGGCACCGACGCCGTCACGCGCGTGCTCGTCGAGACGAGCGACGGCGTCACCGAGTGGGGCACCGTCGGGGTGCACGAGAACGTCCTGGCCGCCTCCTGGCAGGCGCTCGAGGACGCGTACGCCGCCGGGCTGCTGCGCGCCGGGGGCTGAGCGCGCCCCGGTAGCGTCGGGGCATGCGCATCGCCCGCTTCGCCCTGCCGTCGGGGGAGGTGTCGTTCGGCGTCGTGGAGGGCCCTGCCGGGGCCGCTCCGGACAGCCCGGAGCTCGTGGTCGCCGCGGTCGACGGCCACCCGTTCGGCCCGTTCGCCTTCACCGGCGCCCGCCACCCGCTGTCGGCCGTGCGCCTGCTCGCGCCGGTGCTGCCGAGCAAGGTGCTGGGGATCGGCAAGAACTACGCCGACCACGCCGCCGAGATGGGCGGCGAGGCGCCCGCGTCGCCGCTGGTGTTCCTCAAGCCGTCGACGTCGGTCATCGGCCACGGCGAGGCCGTGCGCCTGCCGGCGAGCAGCACGCGCGTCGACCACGAGGCCGAGCTGGC
>CANKBT010000267.1 GCA_947479995.1 Frankiaceae bacterium
CCTCACCACCACCGCGAGCGGCCCCGCCCCCGCGCGTCCGGTCGCCACCCCGCGCCCGCGCCGGCTGCGCGCCGCGGCACGCCGCCCCGCGGCCGCGGCGGTCGCCGTCGCCCTCGTGGTCGGCGGCGCCGGGGCCGCGGCGGCCGGCGGCTGGTTCGAGGCGTGCCGCACCGAGCGCATCGCGCCGGTCGCGCTCGCCAGCAGCGACCTGGTCGGCCTGCCCGACCTCAGCGCGTACGGCGAGCTCGAGGTCTCCGGCGAGCCGGACCTGCGCGAGGTCGCCGACGCCGCGGCCGCCGCCGAGGCGACCGGGCTCGACGTGCCGGAGGTCGGCGCGCTGCCGCGGGGCGTCACGGGGGCGCCGACGTACCAGGTCGGCGACCAGGCGAGCGCCACCTTCACCTTCGACGCGGTGCGCGCCACCCGCGAGGCCGCCGCGAACGGCACCGTGCTGCCGCCGGTGCCGCCCGGCCTGGACGGCAGCGCGGTGCGCCTCGTGGCCGGCCCCGGGGTCGCGCAGGTGTGGAGCTCCGGCTCCGGCGCCCCGGCGCTGCTCGTCGCCCGCGCGACCGCGCCGACGGCGTACTCCTCGGGCCTGCCGTTCCCGCAGGTCCGGGACTACCTGCTCTCGCTGCCGGGCCTGCCGGCGGACGTCGCCGCGCAGCTGCGCACCTTCGCCGCTGACGGCACGACGCTGCCGCTGCCCGTGCCGGCCGAGGACGTCGCGTCGTCGTCGGCGGACGTCGGCGGCGTGCCCGCCACGGTGCTCGAGGTGCGCGGCGGGCTGCTCACCGCCGTGGTCTGGGTGCAGGACGGCGTGCTCACGGCGGTCGCCGGCTCGCTCGACCGCGACGAGGTCCTGGCCGTCGCCCGGGGGCTGCGGTGAGCGCGACCCGCGAGCAGGCCGCGCGGCTCGTCACGGAGCTGCCGCCGACGCCGGCCGTGTGGTGCTCGGGCCTGCACAAGCAGTACGGCCGGCGCACCGCGGTGGAGGACGTGTCGCTCGAGGTCGGTCGCGGCGAGGTCGTCGGCCTGCTGGGGCCGAACGGCGCCGGCAAGACGTCGGTCATCAAGATGCTGCTCGGGCTGGTGCGGCCGGACGCCGGCGAGGTGCTGCTGCTCGGGCAGCCGGCGCGCGAGCCGGCGGCGCGGGTGCGCGTCGGCTACCTGCCCGAGCTGTTCCGCTACCAGCCGTGGCTCAGCCCGACCGAGGTGCTGGCGCTGCACGTCCGGCTCTCGGGGCTGGACGTCAGCGAGCAGGAGCGCCGCGACGTGCTCGCGCTGGTCGGGCTCGCCGAGCGCGCGCGCGACCGGCTCGGCGGGTTCTCCAAGGGCATGCAGCAGCGGCTCGGCCTCGCGGTCGCGCTGGTCGCGCGGCCCGAGCTCGTCGTGCTCGACGAGCCGACCAGCGCCCTCGACCCGCTCGGCCGCGTCGACGTGCGCGACATCGTGCTGTCGCTGCGCGAGCGCGGGGTCGCCGTGCTGCTCAACTCCCACCTCATCGGCGAGGTCGAGCGGGTGTGCGACCGGGTGGTCATCCTCGACCGCGGCCGCGTCGCCGCCTCCGGCACGCTCGGCGAGCTGCTCGGCCAGCGCGAGCTGCGCCTGCACCTCACCGACGTGCCCGCCGGCGCGCGCGAGCGCCTCGCCGCGTCGGGCACGGTCGAGCAGGAGGGGGAGTGGTTCACCGTGGCGCTGCCCGCCGACGAGGTCGCCAGCTCGGTGCCCGACCTCGTCGCCGACCTGGTGTCCCTCGGCGCGCGGGTGCACGCCGTCGAGCCGGGGCGGATCAGCCTGGAGGAGCGGCTGCTCGGCATCCTGCGCGCCGGCGCCGACGAGCGCGCGGGGGGTGCGGCGTGAGCACGGTCCTCACGGTCGCGCAGCTGACGCTGCGCGAGGCGTCGCGGCGGCGGGTGCTGCTCGCCCTGCTCACGCTCACCGTGCTGCTGCTCGCGCTGAGCGGCTGGGGCTTCTCCCGCGTCGCGGCGGAGTCCGGGGGCAGCGCGCTGACGAGCGGCGAGACGCGGCTGACCGCGTCGATCCTGCTCAACCTCGTCATGTTCGGCTTCAGCCTCATCGCCGCGCTCGGCACCGCCTGCCTGGCCGGGCCGACGCTCGCGGGGGAGACCGAGTCGGGCATCGCGCTGTCGGTGCTCGCCCGGCCGATCCGGCGCTCGACGTTCCTGCTCGGCAAGTGGCTGGGCCTCGTCGTGTTCGGTGCCGGCTTCGTCGTGCTCGCCGGGCTGGCGCAGTGCCTCGTCGTCCGCGCGACCGTCGACTACTGGCCGCCGCAGCCCGGCCGGGCGCTGGCGCTGCTCGCGGCGCAGACGGTCGTGCTGCTCACCCTCGCCGTGCTGCTGTCGACCGCGGTGTCGCCGATGGCGTCCGGCGTGGTCGCGGTCGGCCTGTTCGGCACGACGTGGGTCGCGGGCGTCGTCGGCGGCATCGGCGCGTCCCTGGGCAACAGCTCGGTCGAGCGGGTCGGCGAGGTGTCGCGCTTCCTGCTGCCGACCGACGGCCTGTGGCGCGGCGCGATGAACGCCTTCCAGGACCCGACCGCGCTGTCGCTGTTCGGCGACGAGGGCGGCGAGGCGTTCCCGTTCCTCAGCACCGCGCCGCTCACCACGTCCTACCTCGCCTGGGCCGTGCTGTGGGTGGCGATGGTGTGGGCGCTGGCGGCCGCGTCGTTCGTGCGCAAGGACCTCTGAGGCCCGTGCGCGGCGCGTCAACGCGCCAGCACCTCGCGCGCCACCCGCTCGCCGGAGCGCACCGCGCCGTCGAGGAAGCCGGTCCACCGGTCGGCCGTCTCGGTGCCCGCCCAGTGCACCGGCCCGTGCGGCCGAGCCAGTGCCCGCCCCGACGCCGTCCAGCCGCCCGGCGCCGTCGCCGCGGTCGGCCCGCCGGTGCTCCACGGCTCGCGCGCCCAGCGCACGTCGACGACGTCGCGCGCCTCGCGCGCCTGCGGGCCGAACAGCGAGGCGAACCCGTCGAGGGCGGCCGCACGGCGCGCCGCCGCGTCGAGCCCGTCGTACGCGCGGCCCCACACGAAGCCGAGCAGCACGCCCGGCCCGGGCTGCGCCGGGCTGACGTCGAAGGTGATGAAGACCGGCCCGTCGTCCGACAGCCCCTGCCCGGACAGGCCCGCGTCGCGCCAGAACGGCCGGTCGTACGCGGCGTAGGCCTTGGACAGCTCGCCCTGCGGCCAGCGGCGCGGCAGCACGGCGGCGTCGTGGGGGAGCGCCGGCGCGAAGGCGATGCGCTCGCGCAGGGCCGGCGGCACCGCGACGACGACCTGCCGGCAGCGCACCGCGCGGCCACCCGCCGTCACCACCGCTCCGGCGTCGTCGTGCGCGATGCCGGTGACCGCCGCCCCGAGCACGACGCGGTCGCCGAGCCCGGCCGCCAGGCGCAGCGCGAGCTCCTGCGTGCCGGACGGCAGGTGGCGCTCCTGCGCGCCGCCGCGGGTGTCGAGCAGCGGGTCGAGGCCGCCGGCCGCGTGCACGTAGTGCAGGACGTGCAGCAGCGAGACGTCGCCCGGGTCGCAGCCCCACGTGACGCGGGTGACGAGCGACAGCAGGTCGCGGGTGCCGCGGCTCGCGCGCACGGACGCCAGCCACGAGCCCAGCGTCTGCTCGTCGAGCCGGGCGGCGCGCGGCGCCTCCCACGGCCGGCCGAGCGGCACGCGCCTCGCCTTGGCGTCGAGGTGCCGGCGCACCCGCTCGAGGTCGAGCAGCGTCGCCAGCTCGATGCGCGGGATGGTGCCGCGGTAGCGCCGCAGCCGCCCGCGCCACCGGAGGAGGTTGTCGCCCTCGTCGCGCGTCGGCACCGTCGCGACGCCCAGCGCGTCGGCCAGCGCCAGCACGCGGTCCTGCGTCGGGCCGACGAAGGCGGCGCCCAGGTCGACCGGCACGCCCGCGACCTCGCCGGTGTGGCTGCGCCCGCCCACCCGGTCGCGCGCCTCCAGCACCAGCACGCTGCGGCCGGCCGCCACGAGGTCGCGCGCGGCGACGAGGCCGGCGAGCCCGGCGCCGACGACCACGACGTCGACGTCGGCGGGCAGGTCGGCGGGCGACGTCATGCGCGGGAACGTACGCCGGTGGGGCCCGGCGTGCGCTGCCCGCCGGCCGGGTGGTCGACGGAAGGACCGGCCGCACGGGACGCCCCGTCACGCGACCGCGCCTTCCGTCGACCACCGCCGCCGCGGACGGGCTGCGACGCGCGTGGGACAGCCACGGGGCGGCGGGTAGGCCGAGCCCATGGCGACCACGACCCCGTCCCACGACGCGACGACCCGCGAGGCCGGCTGCCCGCACTGCCGCGACGGGCTGGGCAAGGCCGCGCCGGTCGAGCACGGCTCGCTGCGCGACCGCATCCGCAGCAAGCCGGGCCTGGCGCAGGCCTGGCGCGTCGGCGTCTTCGTCGCCGGGCTGGTCTGCATCGCGATCGGCCTGGCGCTGTCGGTGCTGCCCGGCCCGCTGACCATCCCGCCGCTGCTGCTCGGGCTGTGGATCTGGTCGAGCGAGTTCGCGTGGGCGCGCCGGCTGTTCGAGAGCTTCAAGCGCAAGGCGCGCGACGCCTGGGCCCACGCCACGCAGCACCCCGTCAGCTCGGCGGTCATCACCGTGGGCGGCATCGTGCTCGCGGCGGTCGTCGTCTGGGCGGTCGGCCACTACGGCCTGGTGGACAGGGTGAAGGACGCGGTCGGCCTGTAG
>CANKBT010000268.1 GCA_947479995.1 Frankiaceae bacterium
CGCTCCCCCGGCGCCCCCGCGGGCGGACCGCGGCGGCCGGGGCCTCACCCCGCCGCCCGCGGCGCCCGCCCCGGCGCCGGCCGCGTCGTACGGGCCGCCGACCGGCCCCGCCACGAACCTCGCGCCGCCCGCGTCGGCCTCCGCTCCCCCGCCGCCGGCCGCCGGCCCGCGCCCGGTCAACCTCGACAAGGGCCGGGTGTCGCTGACGAAGAGGCAGACGGTGTCGCTGGTGAAGACCGGCGCCCCGGCGCTGCGCACCGTGCGGATGGGCCTGGGCTGGGACCCGGTCGCCCGCGGCGGCGACATCGACCTCGACGCCTCGGTCATCGCCTTCGACGCGTCGGGCAAGGACGTCGCCCTGGCCTGGTACGGCGGGCTCGTCGCCCTCGACGGGGCCGTCAAGCACTCGGGCGACAACCTCACCGGCGAGGGCGCCGGCGACGACGAGGTCATCACCATCGCGCTCGACGCCGTGCCGTCGCACGTCGCGTCGCTGGTCTTCACCGTCAACTCCTTCCGCCAGCAGCGGTTCACGGAGGTCAAGAACGCCTACTGCCGGCTGCTCGACGACCGCGGCAGCGAGCTGGTGCGCTTCGACCTCACGGAGTCCGAGGCGCGCACCGGCGTGCTCATGTGCGTCCTGCGCCGGGAGGCCGACGGCACCTGGTCGATGACCGCGCTCGGCGACTTCCACGACGGGCGCAACGTGAAGAAGATGGTCGACCCGGCCCGCGCGGTGGCGCTGCGCCGCTGAGGCGGGTGACGGGGCCGAGCCGCCTCACCGGCCCTGCCCGAGCGGCGTGAGCACCCAGCCGGTGTCGCTGCGCCGCACCAGCCCGGCGACGAGCAGCTCGGGCAGCACCATCTGCACGGTGAGCACCGCGACGCCGGCCGCCCGCGCCACCGTCGCCTCGCCCGCCCCGCCGCGCACCGGCACCGCCTCGAGCACGGCGCGCACGTCGGCCGCCAGGCCGTCGTGCAGCCGGGCGGGGGCGCGCACGTCGAAGAGCGCGCCCTGGCCGGGCTCCCCGACGAGCGCGAGCACCTCCCCGACGCCGGTGACGAGCGCCGCGGGCGCGTCGGCGCGCAGCAGGGCGTGGCAGCCGGCCGACATCGCGGACGTCACCGGCCCGGGCACCGCCATGACGAGGCGCTGCAGGTCGTGCGCCCGGTGGGCGGTCGACAGCGAGCCGCTGCGCACCGCCGCCTCGACCACCACGACGCCCCGCGACAGCGCGGCGATGAGCCGGTTGCGCACGAGGAAGCGGTGCCGGGTCGGCGAGGCGCCGGGCGCCTGCTCGCTCACCAGCAGGCCGGTCGCGGCGATGCGGCCGAGCAGCCGGTCGTTGCCGCGCGGGTAGGCGACGTCGACCCCGCAGGCGAGCACCGCGACCGTCGCGCCGGCCGCCGAGGCCAGCGCCCCCCGGTGGGCGGCGGCGTCGACGCCGTAGGCGCCGCCGCTGACGACCGGGTGCCCCTGGTCGGCCAGGCCGAGGGCGAGCTCCTGCGCCACGTGCGCGCCGTACGACGTGGCGGCTCGCGCCCCGACGACGGCGACGGCCCGCTCGGCCAGCGCGTCGAGCCGGCCGGGGCCGCGCAGCTGCAGGTGCAGCGGCGGCGCCGCGAGGTCCTTGCCGGACCACGACCAGTGCAGCCGCGCCTCGGGCCACTCGTCGTCGCCCGGCACGAGCAGCCGCCCGCCGCAGGCCTGCAGGGCCGCCAGCTCGGCGTCGACGTCGAGGCCGCGGGCCCGCTCCTGCGCCGCGGCGGCGGTCGGGGCCGGCAGGTCGGGCAGGCCGGCGCCGGCGGCCAGGGCGGCCGCGACGTCCTCGGCGCCGCGCTGCGCGACCGCCCGGTGCACCGGCCACGAGCCGGGCTCGACCAGCCGCGCGAGGACGACGCGGGCCCGGGCGTCGGCCGTCGGCTCGCCGGTCACGCCGCCGCCGCCAGCCGCGCGCCGACCCGCCAGCCGAGCGCCAGCCCGACGAGCCCGCGGTCGGGCCGGTCACGGCCGTGCAGGTCGGCGAGCGTCCAGGCCAGGCGCACCACCTTGGCGTAGCCGCGGGCGGTGAGCGCGCCGACGTCGAGCGCGTGCTCGGCGCCCGCGGTGACGTCGCGCGGCAGCGGCCAGCGGCGCAGCAGGTCGACGCCCGGCACCTCGCCGGTGACCCGCCAGGGCGTGCCGGCGTAGCGGCGGGCGGCCCGCTCGCGGGCCTCGGCGACCCGGGCGGCGACGACGGCGCTGCTCTCGCCCGCCCCGCCCTCGGCGAGCAGCTCCGCGCGCGTCACGCGCGGCACGACGACGTGCATGTCGACGCGGTCGAGCAGCGGGCCGGACAGCCGCGCGAGGTAGCGCCGCCGCTCCTCCGGCCGGCACGCGCACGAGCCCTCGTCGCGGGCGCAGGGGCAGGGGTTGGCGGCCAGCACGAGGGTGAAGCGCGCGGGGTAGACCGCGGTGCCGCCGACGCGCCGCACCGCCAGCCGGCCCGACTCGAGCGGCTGGCGCAGCGCGTCGAGCACGCGCGCGTCGAACTCCGGCGCCTCGTCGAGGAACAGCACGCCCCGGTGCGCCAGCGACGCCGCGCCGGGACGGGCCACCCCGCTGCCGCCGCCGACCATCGCCACGGTGCTCGAGGTGTGGTGCGGGTCCTGGAAGGGCGCGCGGTCGACGAGCGGCTGTCCCTCCGGCAGCGCGCCCGCCACCGAGTGCACCGCCGTCACCTCGAGCGCCTGCGCGCGGGTCAGCGGGGGCAGCAGCCCGGGCAGGCGCTCGGCGAGCATCGTCTTGCCCGAGCCCGGCGGCCCGAGCAGCAGCAGGTGGTGCCCGCCCGCGGCGGCGACCTCGACGGCGGTGCGCCCCCCGGTCTGCCCCGCCACGTCGACGAGGTCGGGCAGCGCGCGCTCGGCCGGCGGGTCGGCGGGCGGTGCCGGCGGCTCCTCCCACGGCTCGCCGCGCAGCAGGGCGACCAGCCCGCCGAGCGAGCGCACGGCGTCGACGGCGACGCCCGGCACGAGCGACGCCTCCGCCGCGGCCTCGGCCGGCACCACCACGCGGGTGAGACCCGCGCGCACGGCGGTGAGCACCATCGGCAGGACACCGCGCACCGGCCGCACCTGCCCGTCGAGCCCGAGCTCGCCGAGCAGCAGCCGGCCCGCCACCGCGTCGGCCGGCACGACGCCGGAGGCGGCCAGCACCGCGGCGGCCAGGGCGAGGTCGAAGTGGCTGCCGCGCTTGGGCAGCCAGGCGGGCGACAGCGCCAGCGTCAGCCGCTTGGACGGCCACGGCTGCCCGCTGTTGACCACTGCCGACCGCACCCGGTCGCGCGACTCCTTGAGCGCGGTGTCGGCCAGGCCGGTGAGCACCGTGCCCGGCAGCCCGAGCGCCAGGTCGGCCTCGACCTCGACCACGTGCCCGTCGACCCCCACCAGCGCCACCGCGTACGCCCGTGCCACCGCCACGTGCACCACCTCCGCGACGCACGGTGCCCCGGGCGCGGGCGCCGCGGGCTCGACGTGCGGCGGTCTGTGGACAGCACGACACTCGCTGCGTGCGTCACGGCCCGGAGCCCGGGCACGAGAGGACCACCCCCCGACAGGCAGGAGCCGCATGAGCGCGCGCGTCACCGTCGTCGTCGCCACCCGCGACCGGCGCGAGCAGGTGCTGGCCACGCTGGCCCAGCTGCGCGCGCACAGCCCCGCCAGCCCCGTCGTGCTCGTCGACGACGCCGGCAGCGACGGCACCCCCGAGGCCGTGCGCGCGGCGTTCCCGGAGGTCGAGGTGCTGCGCGCCCCGCGCAACCTCGGCGCGGGCGCCCGCACCCTCGGCGTCCGGGCGGCGCGGACGCCGTACGTCGCCTTCGCCGACGACGACTCCTGGTGGGCGCCCGGCGCGCTGGACCGCGCCGCCGCGCACTTCGATGCGAGCCCGCGCCTGGCCGTCCTGGCCGGGCGCGTGCTCGTCGGCGACGAGGAGCGGCTCGACCCGGTGTGCGACCTCATGGCCGCGAGCCCCCTCCCGCGCCGCGACGACCTGCCCGGCCCGTCGGTGCTCGGCTTCCTCGCCTGCGGCGCCGTCGTCCGGCGCCGGGCGTTCCTCGACGTCGGCGGCTTCGAGCCGGTCATCCACTTCCTCGGCGAGGAGGAGCTGCTCGCGCGCGACCTCGCCGCCCTCGGGTGGGGCCTGGCGTACGTCGACGGCGTCGTCGCCCACCACCACCCGGCGCGCGGCGGCGCCCGCCCCGGCCGGGCCCGCCTGCAGCGGCGCAACGCCCTGCTCAGCGCCTGGATGTCGCGCCCGGCCGGCGTCGTCGTCCGCGAGACGCTCCGCACCGCCCGCGACGACCGGGGCGCGCTGCTCGACGCCGCGCGCCGGCTCGGCCCGGCGGTCGCCGGCCGCCGCCCGGTGCCGGCGTGGGTCGAGCGCGACCTGCGGCTGCTGGAGGCGGCGTGAGCGACTCGCGGGTCGCCGTCGTCGTCATCACCCACGACCGGCGCGACGAGCTCGACCGCACCCTGCGGCTCGTGCGGGCGCTGCCCGAGCAGCCGCGCGTGGTCGTCGTCGACAACGGCTCCACCGACGGCACCGCCGAGATGGTGCGCACCCGGCACCCGGACGTCGTGCTGCTCGAGCCGGGCGCGAACCTCGGCGCGCTCGGGCGCAACCTCGGCGTGGGCGTGCTCGACGAGCCCTACGTCGCCTTC
>CANKBT010000269.1 GCA_947479995.1 Frankiaceae bacterium
CGTCTCGCCGTGCCACGGCCCGGCCGCGAGCACCATGAGGTACGTCGAGATGCGCTCGCTCGCGGGGAAGGCGTGCCGCCGGCCGTCGACCCGCGGGGTCGTGCCGCTGAGCACCGTCCAGCCCTCGGGGGCGTCGACGGTGAGCGCGAACGTCGCCTTGAGGTCGGGCTGGTCGAAGCAGGCGAACACGCGCTGCGCGTCGTCGAGGAAGGCCTGCGCGTAGAGGTAGACCGCGCCGTCGGCCGGGTCGACGCTGCGGTGCAGGCCCTCCCCCGAGCTGGTCGTGCGGCAGCGGGCGACGACGGTCGCGACGTGCTCGCCGGCCGCGAGCTCCAGCGGCAGCCGGTTGCCCTCGAGCACGAGCGGCGTGCCGTCGACGTCGCCCTCGACGAGCGCGCCGTCGAGCTCGAGGAAGGTGCGCCCCTCGCCGCTGGCGAAGCGCACGACGGTGCGGCTGGTGAACTGCTCGCCGCCGTCGAGCTCCAGGTGCACCTCGTAGGCGTGCACGTCCAGCAGCGCGGCGCGGGCCGCGGCCTCGTCCCGGGTCAGGTTCCTCATGCCCGGCGACCCTAGGCGCAGCGCCGGGCCGGGGGTCAGGCGCCGACGACCGCCGCGAGCCGGTCGGCGACCGCGCGGGCCAGCTCCTCGGTGTCGGCCTCGACCATGACGCGCACCAGCGGCTCGGTGCCCGACGGGCGCAGCAGCACCCGCCCGGCCCCGCCGAGCGCCTGCTCCTCGCGGGCGACGGCGGCGAGCACGTCGTCGGCCTGCGCGCGGGCGCGGTCGGCGCGCACGTTGACCAGCACCTGCGGCAGCCGCACGACCACGCCGGCCAGGTCGGCGAGCGCGCGCCCGGTCGTCGCCATGCGCTCCAGCACGGCGAGGCCGGTGAGCAGCCCGTCGCCGGTCGTCGCGTGCCGCAGCTGCACGGTGTGGCCGCTCTGCTCGCCGCCGAGCGGGTGGCCGCCCGCGCGCATGGCCTCGAGCACGTAGCGGTCGCCCACGCCGGTCTGCACGACCGCGATGCCGGCGGCCTCCATCGCCCGCAGGAAGCCCAGGTTGCTCATGACGGTGGCGACGACGGTGTCGAGCTCGCCGCGCTCGTGCAGGGCCACGGCCAGCAGCCCGAGCAGCTGGTCGCCGTCGACCACGCGGCCCTGCGCGTCGACCGCGAGGCAGCGGTCGGCGTCGCCGTCGTGGGCCAGCCCCAGGTCGGCGCCGGCGGCGACGACGGCCTCCTGCAGGCGCTCGAGGTGGGTGGCGCCGCAGCCGTCGTTGATGTGCGCGCCGTCGGCGTCGGCGAAGATCGCCGTCACGTCGGCGCCGGCCGCGCGGTAGACCTCGGGGGCGAGCACCGACGCCGCGCCCTGCGCGCAGTCGACGACGACCCGCAGGCCGGCCGCACCGCCGGGCGCCGCCGCCAGCAGCGCCGCGGCGTACGCCTCGACGAGCGCCGCGGGCGCCTCGACGACCGCGCCGACGTCGGTGCCGGTGGCCCGCACGCCGGGCTCCCGCAGGCCGTCCTCGACGGCGCGCTCGACGTCGTCGGGCAGCTTCCAGCCGCCGGGGCCGAACAGCTTGAGGCCGTTGTCGGGCATGGCGTTGTGCGACGCCGACACCACCAGGCCCAGGTCGGCCACGCCGCTGGCGCAGGCGTGCGCGACGGCCGGCGTCGGCACCACGCCGAGCAGCAGCACGTCGACGCCCGCGCTGGCGAAGCCCGCCGCGGCGGCCGACGCGAGCATGGTGCCGGAGGGCCGGGTGTCGCGTCCGATGACCGCGACCGGCCGGCGGCCGGGCTGCCGCGCGACCAGCGAGGCCGCCGACCGGGCGACTGCGGTCGCGAGCTCCGGCGTGAGCACGTCGCCGTTGGCGAGCCCCCGCACCCCGTCCGTGCCGAACAGCCGTGCCACCGCCGCGCCTCCCTGACCTGCCCGGGCGCCTGCCCCGGCCCCACCCTGCTCCGGTCGTGCCGGAGGGCGGCCACCGGACCGGTGGCCGCCCTCCGGGGACGACTAGCGCTTGCTGTACTGCGGCGCCTTGCGGGCCTTCTTCAGGCCGTACTTCTTGCGCTCCTTGATCCGCGCGTCGCGGGTGAGGAAGCCGGCCTTCTTCAGCGCGGGGCGGTCGTCGGGCTCGACCTCCTGCAGCGCGCGGGCGATGGCGAGGCGCAGCGCGCCGGCCTGGCCGGAGATGCCGCCGCCGTGCAGGCGGGCGAACACGTCGTACTGCTCGGCCTTCTCCAGCGTCACGAACGGCTCGTTGACGAGCTGCTGGTGCACCTTGTTCGGGAAGTAGTCCTCGAGGGTGCGGCCGTTGAGCGTGTACTTGCCGGTGCCGGGCACGAGGCGGACGCGGACGACGGCCTCCTTGCGGCGGCCGACGGTCTGCACGAGGTCTGCGGGGGCGGTCACGGTGCTCTCTCTCCTACTGGGCGAGCTGCGAGAGCTCGTAGGGCACCGGGTTCTGCGCCTGGTGCGGGTGGGTCGGTCCGGCGTAGACCTTGAGCTTGCTGGCCGTCTGCCGACCCAGGCTGTTGTGGGGCAGCATGCCCTTGATCGCCTTCTCGACGAGGCGGTCGGGGCGGGTCGCCCGCACCTCGCCGAAGGAGGTGCTGGTGAGGCCGCCGGGGAAGCCCGAGTGGCGGTGCTGCTTGCTCTGCTCGGCCTTCTTGCCGGTCAGCGCCACCTTCTCGGCGTTGATGATGATGACGTAGTCGCCGGTGTCCACGTGCGGCGCGAAGTACGGCTTGTGCTTGCCGCGCAGCAGCTTGGCGGACTGGCTGGCGAGCCGGCCCAGGACGACGTCGGTCGCGTCGATGACGTGCCACTGCCGCGTGATGTCGGCCGGCTTCGGGGTGAACGTGGGCACGCTGCTTCGCTCTCGTCGCTGGGGTCTCTCGGGAGTACGGACGCGCGTCAAGGCGCCGCGCCGTACAGCAGCCCACGACGATAGCAGCCCCGGGACGTGCGCCCGGGCCGCGCGCACACCCGGGGGCGGCTCAGCGCGCGCGGGCCACCCGGCCCTCGTCCCACACCGGCTCGGGCGCCTCGTAGACCCGCCCGTCGGCGCCGAAGACGAGGAAGCGGTCGAAGCCGCGGGCGAACCACCGGTCGTGGGTCACGGCCAGCACGGTGCCGTCGAAGGCGCGCAGCCCCTCCTCCAGCGCCTCGGCGGACTCCAGGTCGAGGTTGTCGGTCGGCTCGTCGAGCAGCAGCAGCGTGCAGCCGGACAGCTCGAGCAGCAGCACCTGGAAGCGCGCCTGCTGGCCGCCGCTCATCTGGTCGAAGCGCTGGTCGACCTGCGCGTGCAGCTCGTAGCGGCGCAGCACGGCGACGGCCTGCCCGCGCTCGAGGCCGCGCCGCCGGTCGTCGCCGCGGTGCAGCACCTCGGCGAGCGTGCGGCCGACGAGGTCGGGCTGCTCGTGGGTCTGGGCGAACCAGCCCGGCTCGACGCGGGCGCCGAGCCGGGCGACGCCGGTGTGGGCGACCGGCTGGCCGGCGAGCAGCCGCAGGAAGTGCGACTTGCCCGAGCCGTTGCTGCCGAGCACCGCGAGCCGCTCGCCGTACAGCACCTCGAGGTCGAACGGCCGCATGAGCCCGGTCAGCTCGAGGCGCTCGCAGGTGAGGGCGCGCACCCCCGTGCGGCCGCCGCCGAGGCGCATGACGACCTTCTGGTCGACGACCTGCTCGGGCGGCGGGCCCTCGGCGACGAAGCGCTCGTAGCGGGTGAGCATGGCGCGGTAGCGGCTGGCCATGTCCGGGCTGATCTTGGCCTGCTGGCGCAGCGTGAAGACGAGCTGGCGCAGCCGCTCGTGCTCCTCCTCCCACCGCTTGTGGGCCTCGGCGAGCCGCTCGCGGCGGGCCTGCCGCGCCTCGGCGTACGTCGCGAAGCCGCCGCCGTGCACCCAGGCGCCGTGCGCCTCGATCGTCACGACGCGGGTGGCGGTGCGGTGCAGCAGCTCGCGGTCGTGGCTGATGAACAGCACCGTCTTGGGCGACTCGGCGAGGGCTGCCTCCAGCCAGCGCTTGCCCGGCACGTCGAGGTAGTTGTCGGGCTCGTCGAGCAGCAGCACCTGGTCCGGCCCGCGCAGCAGCGCCTCGAGCGCCAGCCGCTTCTGCTCGCCGCCGGACAGCGTCGACAGCTCGCGGTACTGGCAGCGCTCGTACGGCACGCCGAGCGCCGCCGTCGTGCACACGTCCCACAGCACCTCGGCGTCGTAGCCGCCGGCGTCGCCCCAGTCGGCGAGCGCCGTCGCGTACGCCAGCTGGCTCTGCTCGTCGTCGCGCTCCATCATCGCCAGCTCGGCGGCGGCGAGGGCCCGGCCGGCGGTGCGCACGGCCGGCGCGGCGAGGTCGAGCAGCAGGTCGCGGACCTCGCTGCGGTCGCGGATCGAGCCGATGAACTGCCGCATGACGCCGAGCCCGCCCTCGGCGACGACGGTGCCCGAGGTGGGGTCGAGGTCGCCGGCGACGAGGCGCACGAGCGTCGTCTTGCCGGTGCCGTTGGCGCCGACCAGCGCCGTCTTGCTGCCCTCGCCGACGCGGAAGGAGACGTCGGCGAACAGGACCCTCCCGTCGGGGAGGGCGTACGACACCTTCTGCACGTCGACGTGGCCCACGCCGACCAGGGTGCCAGCCCCGTCGAGTGCTTTCCGGCGCCGC
>CANKBT010000270.1 GCA_947479995.1 Frankiaceae bacterium
GCCGATGACGAACAGCGCGAGCATGAGCGGGGCGAGCCACACCGGGCTCGGGCCCTTCTTGCGCTCGCCGCGCGCGACGGTGTCCCCGGCGCCGAGCGGGCCGCGAACCCCGCGGGCCTTCTTGCGCTTCTTGGACTCGGGCACGGACGCCTCCTGCGGGTCGTGTGACTGGCGTCTAGCCTAGGCGGCAGCCCGGCGGTGCGCCGCGCTCTGGTCGACGGAGGTGCGCGTGGCCGGCAGGACCCCTGCCCGCGTGCTGGTGCCCGTGACCCTCCTGGCCTGCGGGGTGCTGTTCGCCGCCAGCGCGACGACGGCCGGCGGCACGGACCTGCGGGCCGACCGCCGCCTGCAGCTGACCGAGCTCATCGCCGAGGAGCGCCGCGAGGTGGCTCGCACCGAGGAGCGGGCGGCCGCCCTGCGCGCCGAGGTGGCGGAGCGCGGCGAGCAGCTAGCCGCCGGCGACGCCGGCGTGGCGCAGGAGCAGGCCCGCGGCGACGCCCTCGAGGTGGCGGCGGGCCTCACCGCCGTCGAGGGCCCGGCGATCACCGTGTCGCTGGACGACGCGCCCCCGGACGTCTCGTCGGACAACCCCAACGACCTCGTCGTCCACCAGCAGGACGTGCAGGCGGTCGTCAACGCGCTGTGGGCCGGCGGCGCCGAGGCCATGACGCTCATGGGCCAGCGCGTCATCTCGACGAGCGCCGTCCGCTGCGTCGGCAACACCGTGATCCTGCACGGCCGGGTCTACGGCCCGCCGTTCGTCGTCACCGCCATCGGCGACCGCCGCCTGCTGCGCGACGCGCTGGAGGCCGACCCCGGGGTGCGCTTCTTCCGGACCTTCGTCGACACCTACGGGCTGGGCTACGAGGTCAGCGCGCAGGAGCGCGTGACCCTGCCCGCGTACGACGGCCCGCTCGAGCTGCCCGCCGTGGTCGGGCCGTCCGCGTGACGGCGGCGTGACGGCGGCCCCCGCGCCGGGCGCCCGCACGCGCGGCGACCTCGTGCGCACCCTCGTGCGCGGCCTCGGGCAGACGCTCATCACCGTCGGCGTGGTGCTGCTGCTGTTCGTCGTCTACACGCTGTGGATCACCAACTTGTTCACCGCGCGCGACCAGGCGGCGCTGGACGACCAGATCACCCGGCAGTGGGAGGCGCCCGCCGCGCCCGGGGACGTGCCGGGCTTCGGGGAGGCGTACGCCCGGATCTACATCCCCGCGGTCGGGCTCGGGATGGACACCCGGGCCGTGGTCGTCCAGGGCGTGTCGGTCGCCGACCTCAAGAGGGGCGCCGGGCACATGCCGTCGACGCAGGCCCCCGGCGAGGTCGGCAACACCGTCATCAGCGGCCACCGCACGACGTACGGCGCGCCCTTCGCCGACCTCGGCGAGCTGGAGGTGGGCGACGAGGTGGTCCTGGAGACCCGCGACAGCTGGTTCGTCTACGCGGTGACGGGCGCGGAGGTCGTGCGCCCGTCGGCGATCGAGGTCACCTACCCGGTGCCGGGGCAGCCCGGCGCGGTGCCGACGCAGCGGCTGCTCACGCTCACGACCTGCAACCCGAAGTACAGCGCGAAGCAGCGCCTCGTCGTGCGCGGCGAGCTGGTGTCGACCGTGCCGAAGGCCGGCGGCCAGCGGCCCCCGGCGCTCGCGAGCGTGTAGCGCGTGTACACCTGGTTCTGGCGGCACCTGCCCGGTCCGCTGCCCGTGCGGCTGCTGCTCGCGCTGCTCGCCTTCGCCGCCGTGACGGCGCTGCTGTTCTTCTGGGTCTTCCCGGCCGTCGAGCCGCTGCTGCCGTTCAGCGACGTCACGGTCGACCCGGCCGACGGCTCCGCGGGCGGCTGAGGCAGCCGGTCGGCGCCGTGCGGCCCCCGTACGCGGTGGCGGGCGGACGTACCGTGGGGGCGTGACCCGGGTCCTCGTCGTCGACAACTACGACAGCTTCGTGTTCAACCTGGTGCAGTACCTCGGGCAGCTGGGGGCCGACTGCGTCGTGCGCCGCAACGACGACCCGGCGGCCACCGACCTGCGCGGCGTCGACGGCGTGCTGCTCAGCCCCGGCCCCGGCACCCCCGAGGACGCCGGCTGCTCGGTCGAGCTCGTCGGGCGGGCCGAGGACGAGGGCGTGCCGCTGCTCGGCGTCTGCCTCGGCCACCAGGCCATCGCCGTCGCGCACGGCGCCACCGTCAGCCGGGCGCCCGAGCTGCTGCACGGCAAGACGAGCGAGGTGGTGCACGACGGCGCGGGCGTGCTCGGCGACCTGCCGACGCCCTTCACCGCCACGCGTTACCACTCGCTCGCGGTCGAGGAGCAGACCGTGCCGGACGCGCTCGAGGTCACCGGCCGCACCCCCGGCGGGGTCGTCATGGCGCTGCGGCACCGCGACGCGCCCGTCGAGGGCGTGCAGTTCCACCCGGAGTCGGTGCTGACCCAGGGCGGTCACCTGCTGCTCGCCACCTGGCTCGCGGCCTGCGGCGACGCCGGGGCACGGGCGCTGGCGCCCGCGCTGTCCGCGCGGGTCGAGGAGAAGCGGCTCGCCGCCTTCGCCTGACCCGGCGGGTCAGGCGGTCGGCGTGGCCGTCGGCGCGGGCGGCGTCGGCGTCGCGCTCGGCGGGGCGCTCGGCGGGGCGGTCGTGGGCGCCGGGGTGGGCGTCGGGGGCGGCGGGGGCGCCGACACGGTGATCACCACGGTGTCGCCGCGCCGGCCGATCGCGTTGACCGGGTCCTGCGCCAGCACGACGCCGGGCGGGCCGGTGTCGGGCTGCGGCTGCACGCCGACGTTGAAGCCGGCGCGCTGCAGCTCCTCCTCGGCCTGGGCCTGGGGCTTGCCGACGACGAACGGCACCTCCACCTGCCCGGACGACACGACCAGCTGGACGGTGCCGCCGGCCTGCAGCTGGGTGCCGGGCCCCGGCAGCACGTCGAGCACCTGGCCGGGCTCGATGTTGCCGCCGCGCGGGATGACCTCGCTGACGGTGAGCTTGGCCGCCGCCAGCTGCGCCTCGGCCTCCTCCTGCGACTGCCCGACGACCTGCGGCACGACCGTGAGCTCCGGCCCGAGGGACAGCACGACGTCGACCGTGCCGCCCTCGCGGACGAGGATCCCGCCGACCGGGCTCTGCTCGAGCACGGTGCCGACCGGCGCCGGGTCGAAGCGCTCCTCGCGGGCGCCGAGCGTGAGGCCGACCTCGGCGAGCAGCACCTGCGCCTGCTCCTGCGTCTCGCCGACGAGCGCGGGCGTCGCGACCAGCCCGCTCTCCTCGTCCAGCACCGACTGCACGAGCAGGCCCAGGCCGACGACGATGGCGACGAGCAGCGCGGCGAACAGCGCGTACGCCAGGTAGCGGGTGCGCCGCTCGCGGTCGGGCAGCCGCCCGGGGTCGGGCACCACGGTGCCGGGCTCCAGGACCGGGGTCGCGAGCACCGGCGCGCCGTCGGCGAGGCGCAGCAGGTCGGCGCGCATGTCGGCGGCGCTGGCGTAGCGGTTGCCGGGGTTCTTGGCCATCGCCTTGAGCACGACCGCGTCGACCTCGGGCGACAGGGAGGCGTCCCAGGCCGTCGGCGGCACGGGGTCCTCGCGCACGTGCTGGTAGGCCACCGCGACCGGGCTGTCGCCGGTGAAGGGCGGGCTGCCGGTGACCAGCTCGTAGAGCAGGCAGCCGGTGGAGTAGACGTCGCTGCGGGCGTCGACGTGCTCGCCGCGGGCCTGCTCGGGCGACAGGTAGGCCGCCGTGCCGATGACCGCGGCGGTCTCGGTGACGGTCTGCGAGCCGCCGGACGCCGCCCGGGCGATGCCGAAGTCCATGACCTTGACGTCGCCGGAGCGCGACAGCATGACGTTGCCGGGCTTGACGTCGCGGTGGACGATCCCGGCGTCGTGGGCCACCTGCAGGGCGGCGCAGACGTCGGCGACCACCTCGTACGCCCGCTGCGGCAGCAGCCGCCCCTCGGTCGCGAGCACGTCGCGCAGGGTGCGGCCGTCGACGAGCTCCATGACGATCCACGGCACCCGCTGGCCGTCGAGGACGTCCTCGCCGGTGTCGTAGACCGAGACGATGCTCGGCGCGTCGATCGACGCGGCGGCCTGGGCCTCGCGGCGGAAGCGCTCGTGGAAGGCCGGGTCGCGGGCGAGGTCGGCCCGCAGCACCTTGACCGCCACCTGCCGGCCGAGCCGGGTGTCGGTGGCGGCCCAGACCTCGGCCATGCCGCCGACGCCCAGCGTGGGGCCGAGGGCGTAGCGGCCGCCGAGCACGACGGCCTCCGGCGCGGTCACCCGCTGACCGTACCGGCGGGCCGGGCCGGGTGCGGGGAGCGCGCCGGGCCCGCCGTGCACCTGATCACCCGATCGGCTGACAGCGCGCCCCGCGGTGCGTAGCGTCGCGCGCGCCCCGCCCCCAGGAGACGTCGTGCCCCCCACCCCCGCCGCCCGCGCGGTCGCGCCCGCGGTCGCCGCGCGCTGGTGCCTGCTCATGGCTGCCGCGCTCGTGGGCATCGTCGTCGCCGCCGTGGTCGTGCCCGGCGACGGCAACGGCGGGCGCCGCGGCACCACGGCGGTGGCGCTCGACGCGGAGCCCCAGGGCGACCTGCCGTTCACCGACGACGGGGCCGCCGCCCCGGCGGCC
>CANKBT010000271.1 GCA_947479995.1 Frankiaceae bacterium
CGGCCGGCACCGCGGGGACGGCAGGCGCCGCCGGGCCGGGCGCCGCGACGGCGGACGCGCACCGCGACCCCGCCGGCGCGGCCGACCAGCGCGGGTCGGCGACGCGGTAGGCCCGCTCGGCGAGGTAGTCCTGCGGGTCGAGCAGGAAGTCCACCTCGGGCGGGGCCTCCAGCCGTGCGAGCAGCCCCTCGAGCTCGGTGCGGTACTGCGCCTGCCCGGCGCTGATGACCGGCGCCCAGGCGTCGGCGTGCGTCGGCAGGAACACCTGCGGCCGCACGGCGTCGACGTAGTCGACCGGGTCGGCGAGACCCGAGACCGGCGCGTCGAAGCCGAGGATCGCGTTGGCCATGACGTCGGTGCAGCCGGGCAGCGTCGCGAGCGCCTCGCGGACGGCGGGCTGGTCGACGACGGGCCCGGCGCTGTCGCCGAGCAGCAGCGTGAAGTCGCCGTCGGCGAGCTGGTACATCCAGGTGCCGCCCTGCTCCTGCTCGGCGTTCTGCGCGAGGAAGCGCACCAGCTCGGCGGGGTCGGTCGGCGGGTTCGCCAGGTACGGCGCGGGGTCGGTGACCGGCAGGAACGGGTCGACCGGGTTGCCCGTCGTCGGGCTCTCCGGTGCCGAGTGCACGTGCTGCAGCACGGTGACCGGCGGCAGGTCCTCGAACAGCCGCAGCGCCTGCGCGGTGCCGGGCGCGGGGCTGTCCGCGGTGCCGGTGACCGCGCACGGGAAGTCCACGGCCGCTCCCTCGCGCTCCGCGCCCGCGACGGCGACGTCGCAGATCTCCTCGCTGCCGACCACGACGGCGCCCGACCGGCCGGCGACGAGCCCGAGGTCGCCGGCGTGGTCGAAGTGCCCGTGCCCGACGAGCACCGCCTCGGGGTCGAGCGCGGCCAGGTCGTCGCGGGTGAGCGGCACGAGCCCGTCGGTCGCGCCGATGACCTCCCAGGCGTCGAACAGCAGCAGGTGCCCGCCGAGGGTCACGACGAACGACGAGACGCCGGTCCAGTGCAGCGTCGCGTACGCCGGGTCGTCCCAGCGGTCGCCGAGCAGCCGGTCGCGCGCCGCCCGCGCCTCGGGCGTGACGGCGGGGTCGGCCGGCAGGGGCGCGAACGCCGCGATCGGCGTGCGCTGCTCGGCGGGGCGCGCGGTGGCGGGCGGGACGGTCAGCGCGCCGGCCGCGGCGAGCGCGGCGACGGCGGGCACGAGCAGCAGGCGGGGGCGCACGGCGACACCCTGGCACGGGCGTCGCGGCGGCGTTGCCGTTCCGGCACGCGGGCGTGACGGGCCGCCGGGCGCCGGGGCAGGGTGCGCGCATGACGCGACCCGTGGACCAGGACGAGTGGGACCAGCTGTACGCCGAGCGCCGCTGGAGCGGCGACCCCAACGGCGCGCTCGTCGCCGAGGCGGCCGACCTCGCGCCCGGGCGGGCGCTCGACGTCGGCTGCGGCGAGGGCGCGGACGCCGTGTGGCTCGCGCAGCGCGGGTGGCGCGTCACGGCCCTCGACCCGTCGCGGGTCGCCCTCGACCGCGCCGCCGAGGTGGCCGCCGCCGCCGGCGTCGAGGTCGAGCTCGTGCACGCCGGGCTGCTCGAGGCCGCGCTGGGCGCGTACGACCTGGTGTCCGCGCAGTACCCCGCGCTCAAGCGCACGCCGGACCACGCCGCCGAGCGGGCGCTGCTGGGCGCGGTCGCACCCGGCGGCACCCTGCTGTTCGTGCACCACCTGCTGGACGACGCGTCGCGGCACCGGTCGAGCGACCACGGCTTCGACCCCGACGACTACGTGCAGCCGCCCGGCCTGCGCGACCTGCTCGCCGACGGGTGGGACGTCGCGTACGACGACCGGCGCGCGCGGCACGTGCGCGGCGGTGCGGGCGCCGGCCACTCCTTCGACGTGGTGCTGCGGGCGACCCGGCGGGTCGGCGCGCAGACCACGGGCTAGGAGCGCGCGCGGGCGGTCGCGCGCCGGTTGGCCCGGTCGATCGCCTCGACGAGCTCGTCCTTGCCCATCCGCGAGCGGCCCTCGATCCCGAGCCGCTTCGCCACCTCGTAGAGGTGCCTCTTGGACGCGTGGGCGTCGACGCCGCCGTGCGTCGGCGCGGCCGCGTCGCGGCCCTGCGCGGCGTGGTCGTCCGAGGGGCCGTTGCCCTCCTTGGGCTCCCAGTGGTCGCCGACCTTCTCGTGCGTGTGCTTGAGCGCGGAGAACGCCGTGCGGTGCGCGCGCTCGCCCTCGCCGTAGGTCTCCACGGCGGAGTCGTGCGCCCCCGCGTACGTCCGCTGCGCCTTCGCGTCGGAGCGCGCGATCGTGCTCGGCAGCTCCTGGCCGGTCCCGGTCTTCGGCATGCCGCCGGTGTACCCCGTCGGGCGCATCGTCCATCCGCCTGCGCGCCCCCCGTGCGGCTGCGACCCTGACCCCGTGCGCTCCCGTCTCGCCCTGGCCCTGCCCGCCCTCGCCCTGCTCGCCGCCTGCGGCGGCGGCGGCGCGTCCGAGGCCGTCCGCGAGGAGGCGCCGGCGTCGCTGCGCGACGCGGTCGCGGAGGAGCTGGGCGACGCCGACGAGCGCGACGCCGAGGGGAGCGACGCCGGCGAGGACGTGTCGGCCCTCACCGACCTCGACGACGGCACCTGCCTGCAGAAGCCCGAGGAGGAGGAGTTCGAGGAGGTGCGCGTCGTGCCGTGCGAGGAGCCGCACGACGCGGAGGTCTTCCTGTCGTTCTCGGCGGAGCCCGGTGACGACGGCGACTACCCGGGCCTCGACGGCCTCGACGCGCAGGCCGAGGACGCCTGCTACGGCGCGTTCGAGGGCTACGTCGGCACCGAGTACGAGGAGAGCGAGCTGTACGCCTCGTGGCTCTACCCGCTCGAGGAGGGCTGGGCGTTCGGCGACCGCGAGGTCGTCTGCTACCTCGTCACCGAGGACGGCGCGCCGACGCTGACCGGCAGCATGCAGGGCTCGAACCGCTAGCCGCGGTCGAGCACCTCGAGCACCCCGTCGACCGCGCGGCGGTGCCACCCGCCGGCGTCGCGCAGCAGCGCGTGGTCGCCGCCGGCGACCGGCTCCCACGTGACGTCGCCGCCCGCCTCGGCCGCCCGGCGCGCCCACGCGCGCGAGGCGGACGCGCTCGTGACGTGGTCGGCGTCGCCGTGCAGCACGACGACCCGCCGCCCGGCGACGCCGCGCACCGGCTCGCCGACCGGCAGCCACGGGGCGAGCAGCACCGCGCCGCGCACCGACGGGTCGTCGAGCACGTGCACCGCGGTGCGGCCGCCCATCGAGTGGCCGAGCAGCACGACGGGCACCTCGCCGTGCCGGCGGCGGACCTCGTCGAGCGCCCAGCGCGCGTCGGCGACCGGTGAGCGCGCGGCGCCGTTCCAGCCGCGCACGAGGTAGCGCAGCCGCCAGACGGCCACGCCGCGGTCGCGCGTGCGGCGCGTGACGGCGCGGGCGAAGGGGAGCATCCGCACGGCCGACAGCTGGCGCCGCGACGTCGGCGCCAGGCTGGTCTCCCGGCCGCCGTGCAGCACCAGCACGACCGCCCGCACCGCGCCCCGCGCCGGCGTGACGGCCAGCCCGGGGGCGGCGGTCACCCGGCGCCCGCGGTGGCGAGCGCGCCGGCGTAGAGCACCATGCGCTCTCCGCGCACGAAGCCCGCCAGCGCGAGGCCGTAGCGGTCGGCGAGCTCGACGGCGAGCGAGCTGGGGGCGGAGACGCCGGCGAGCACGCCCGCGCCCGCGCCGACCGCCTTCTGGACGAGCTCGAAGCTCGTGCGCCCGCTGACGACGAGCAGGTGGCCGTGCAGCGGCAGCAGCCCCTGCAGCAGCGCCCAGCCCACGACCTTGTCGAGCGCGTTGTGCCGGCCGACGTCCTCGCGCGCGCACAGCAGCGTGCCGTCCGGCGCGAAGAGGCCGGCGGCGTGCAGGCCGCCGGTGCGGTCGAACGTCGCCTGCGCGGCGCGCAAGCGCTCGGGCAGCAGCCGCAGCAGCGCCGGGTCGACGGGCGTCGGCCGCACCGGCCCGGTGCCCCGCGCGGCGAGGGCGTCGAGGCTGTCCAGGCCGCACACGCCGCAGGCGCTGCTCACCGTGAACCGGCGCGCCAGGGCGCGGGCGGCGAGCACGCGCACCGGCCCGAGCGTCGCCGTCACCGTGTCGTCGCGCGCCTCCGGCGGCACGTCGCGGCAGTGGCGCAGCGCGACGACGTCCTCGCGCGCCCGCACCACGCCCTCGGAGAGCAGGAAGCCGGCCGCGAGCTCGAGGTCGTCGCCCGGCGTCCGCATCGTGACCGCGAGCGGGAACGGGCCGTCCGGCGACTCCACGCGCACCTCGAGCGGCCGCTCCACCGCGAGCAGGTCCTCGTGCTCGCGGACGGCGTCGCCGACGACCTCCGTGACGCGCACCCGCCGGCTGCTGCCCACGGCTCGACCGTACGTCCACAGCCGGCCGCGGGCCGGGCCGGAGCCGCCCGGCGCCGACCTAGCGTCCCGGCTCGAGGGGGTGGTGCGGGTGGCGGACCTCGTGGTCGACGCCGACGGCGCGGCGGAGCGGGCGCAGGCGCTGCGGGCGCAGGCGGCCGCGCTCGGGCAGGTGGTGCCGGGCGCCCGGCTGCGGGC
>CANKBT010000272.1 GCA_947479995.1 Frankiaceae bacterium
CCTGGCGGCCGCCCTGCGCGCCGTCGGCGACCCGCCGCGGCGCCGCGGCCTCGTCGTGGTCGTCAGCGACCTGCTCGACCCCCGCGGCTGGCGCGAGCCGCTCGCCCGGCTCGCGCAGCGCCACGACGTCGTCGTCGCCGAGGTCGTCGACCCGCGCGAGCTGGCCCTGCCCGACGTCGGCGTGCTGCGGCTCGTCGACCCGCAGACCGGCGAGGAGGTCGAGGTGCAGACCCGCAGCCGGGCGCTGCGCGAGCGCTACGCCGCCGCGGCCGCCGCGCAGCGCACCGAGCACGCCCGGCTCGTCCGGGCGGCGGGCGCCGGCCACGTCCTGCTGCGCACCGACGCCGACTGGCTGGCCGACCTGGCCGGGCACCTGCTGCGCCGCCGGCGCACCCGCGGGGTGGTCCGGTGATCCCCGACGGCTACGCCGCGCCCGGCCGGCTGTGGCTGCTCTCCCTGCTGGCCGCGGTGGCCGTCGCCTACGTCGTGGTCGCCCGCCGGCCGTCGCGGCACGCCGTCCGCCACCCCGGCCTCGGGCTGCTGGCGGCGGTCGCGCCGCGGCGCGCGGCGTGGCGGCGGCACGTGCCGGCCGCCCTGCTGCTGCTGTCGTCGGTGCTGCTCACGGTGGCCGTCGCCCGCCCCGAGGGCGACGTGCAGGTGCCCCGCGAGCGCGCGACGATCGTCATCGCCCTCGACGTCTCGCTGTCGATGAACGCCCTCGACGTCGAGCCGTCCCGCGACGCCGCCGCGCGCCGGGCGGCGACCCGCTTCGTCGAGGGGCTGCCCGCGCGCTTCAACGTCGCGCTGGTCTCGTTCAGCGGCGGGGCCGCCCTGGTCGTGCCGCCGACGCAGGACCACGACGAGGTCGCCGCCGCCGTGCAGGACCTCGAGCTGGGGTCGGGCACGGCCATCGGCGAGGCGGTCTTCTCCTCGATCGAGGCGCTCGAGCTGGTGCCCGACACCGCCGGCCTCGGCCGCCCGCCGGCCCGCATCGTGCTGCTGTCCGACGGCACCAACACCGTCGGCCGGGAGGTGAGCGCCGCCGAGCAGGCCGCCGTCGACGCGGGCGTGCCGGTGTCGACCATCGCCTTCGGCACGCAGGACGGCGTCGTCGAGGTCGAGGGCACGCTCATCGGCGTGCCGGTCGACCGCCCGGCCCTGGCCGACCTCGCCGAGGACACCGGCGGCACCGCCTACACCGCCGAGTCCGGCGACGCCCTCGAGGCGGTCTACGACGACATCGGCAGCCAGGTCGGCACCGTCACCGAGCAGGTCGAGGTCACCCCGCGCTGGGCCGGGCTCGGGCTCGGCGTCGGCGCCGTGGCCGCCGCGCTCGCGCTCGGCTGGGGCGTGCGCTTCCCCTGACCCGCCGCCTACCCGGTCGACGCGTCCACGAGACTGGTCCTCGACGAGGAGGTGGGCGTGGTCGGCACGGCCAGCACGACGTACGGCGACCTGCTGCGCACGCCCGGCGCCGCCGCCTTCAGCGCCGCCGCCCTCGTCGGCCGCATGCCGATCTCCATGCTCGGCATCGGCACCGTGCTGCTCGTCGAGGACCGGCGCGGCTCGTACGCGCTGGCCGGCGCCGTCAGCGCGGCGTACGCGCTGGGGCTGGCGGCGTTCAGCCCGCTCGTCTCACGCGCGGTCGACCGGTACGGGCAGGCGCGGGTGCTGCCGCTGGCGCTCGCGGCCCACGCGACCGGCCTGGTCGCGCTGCTGCTGCTCACCGAGGCCGGCGCCCCCGCGGTGCTGCTGCTGCTCGCCGCGGTGCTCACCGGCGGGGCGCTGCCGCCGCTCGGCTCCTGCGTGCGCGCCCGCTGGGGGGCGCTGCTCACCGCCCGCGGCCGCGACGCCGAGGCGCCGGCGGCCTTCGCCCTCGAGTCGGTCGCCGACGAGGTGGTCTTCGTCGCCGGCCCGCTGCTCGTCGTCACCCTCGCGACCGCGCTCGACCCGGTCGCCGGGCTGCTCGCCGCGCTCGGCCTCGGCGCGCTCGGCACCCTCGCCCTCGCGGCGCAGCGCGCCACCCAGCCCGCCGCGCACACCGGCGACGGCCCGCGGCGGCCCTCCGCGCTGCGCCTGGGCGGCGTGCGCACGCTGGCCGCGTCGATGGTGTTCGTCGGCGTCGTGTTCGGCTCCGCCGAGGTCGTCATGGTGGCCTTCGGCGACGAGCGCGGCTCCGAGACGGGCTCGGGCCTGCTGCTGGCGCTCGTGGCCGTCGGGAGCGCCGTCGCCGGCCTGGCGTACGGCGCGCGCACCTGGCGCACGCCGCTGCCGCGGCGCTTCGTGCTGGCCCTGGCCGGGCTCGCCGTCGGGGTCGTGCCGCTGCTGCTCGCCCCGGGGCTGCTCACCATGGCGCCCGCCGCGCTGCTCGCCGGCATCGCCATCAGCCCCACCCTCATCGCGTCCTTCGCGCTCGTCGACGGCTTGGTCGCCGCCGACGCCCGCACCGAGGGCTTCACCTGGCTCAACTCCGGGCTGGGCGTCGGCGTGGCCGCCGGGTCGGCGCTCGGCGGCGCCGTCGCCGACGAGGCCGGCGCGCGCCCGGGCTTCCTGGTCTGCGTGGTCGGCGCGCTGCTCGCCCTCGCGGTCGCCGCGGCGTGGCGCCGGACCCTCGCGCCCGCCGCCGTGGTGCCCGCCCACTAGCTGCCGTCCACCGGCTGTGCACGGCGTCGCCGCAGGTCAGGCGCCGGGCCGGGGGGCGGGGGCGGGGGAGTGCGGCGGCCGTGCACACCCCGGCAACAGGGGCGCGCCGGGCGCTCCCCGCCGGGTGCACAGCGCCGTCCAACGGGCCGCTCGACACCCCCGCCGGCCGCTCGTAGCGTGCCGCGCGGAGGTGGTCGTCGTGCCGGTGGAGAGCGTCGCGGACGTCGCGCTGGACCAGGCGCTGGCCCGGATCGGCGACCTCACCGAGCGGCTGTGGGCCGTGCGCGGCGAGCACCGCCCGGTGCGCCGGCGCACCCCGCTGGGCCGCACCGTCGAGCGGTGCGCGGCGTGCGGCACCCCGGCGCCGTGCGCGACCGCGCGCGCCGCCGCGGGGCAGCGCCCGGCCTGAGCGTCAGCGCTCGTCCCACGCGTAGTCCATGAGCCGGGCGGTGCGCTGCGCGGCCGCGCGGCCGGCGAAGCGCTCCACGAGGTGCAGCGCCATGTCGAGCCCCGCGCTGATGCCCGCCGAGGTGACGAGGTCGCCGTGGTCGACCCACCGCGGGCCCGCCACGACCTCGAGCCCCGGGTGCGTGCGCCGCAGCAGTGCCACGTCGTCCCAGTGCGTCGTGACCGGGCGCTCGTCGAGCAGGCCGGCGGCGGCCAGCACGAAGGCGCCGGTGCAGACGCTGGCGCGCACCGCCGCTGCCCCGCCCGTCGCCGCGACCCAGGCCATCAGCGCGGGGTCGGCGAGGGCGACGTCCTGCACGCCCCCCGGCACGAGCAGCACGTCGGGCGCGGTCGCCTCGAGCCCGCGGTCGGCGAGCAGGCGCAGGCCCCCGCGGGCGGTGACGACCTCGCGGGCGGCGTGCGTCGTCACGGCGAAGGGAGGCGGTGAGACGACCCGGTTCGCCGTGCTGAGCACCTCGAACGGCCCGCAGGCGTCGAGCACCTCGACGTCGTCGTAGAGCAGCAGGGCGACGGTGGCGGTCATGCGCGCAGTCGACCGCACCGCGGGCGCCGCGACCAGCGGCGCGCCTGCCGCGTGTCGCTAGGGTCCTGCCGTGGCCCGCATCGACATCACCCAGGACTTCCGGCTCCCCGTCGAGCGCACGTACGCGTACCTGTCCGAGCACGAGAACCTCGGCCCGCTGTTCGGCGCCAAGGTGCGGCGGGTGCGCGACGGCGACACCTCGCGCAACGGCGCCGGCTCGGTGCGCGAGCTCCGGGTCGGGCCGCTGCCGGCCTTCCAGGAGACGGTGACGCACGCGGTCGACGACCAGGTCGTGGAGTACCGCATCACGAAGGGCAGCCCGCTGCGGGGCCACTCCGGGCGCATGGACTTCTCGCCGCTCGGCAGCGGCAGCCGGCTGCGCTACGTCATCGAGTTCGGGACGGCGGTGCCCGGGCTCGACCGGGTCATCGCGCTCGGCCTGGAGCGCAGCATCCGCAAGGGCCTGGCCACGGTCGACCGCAAGGCGTGAGCCCGGGCGACGGCGGCCGCGCGGACGGCGGCGCGCCCGACGGGCTCACCGCCGTCGCGCTGCTCACCGCCTGGCTCGGCGGCGACACCGAGCAGGTGACGGCGCTGGTCGAGGAGGCCGCCGCGGGCGACCCGCGGCCGCTGCTGACCGGGCTGGCCTACCTGAGCGCCACGACCACGCAGGCGTACGCCGAGGCGGCCGCGCTGCCGGTGCAGGACGTGCTGGCCCTGCTCGGGCAGATCACCACGCGGCGGGCGGCCGGGCGCGAGGACGGCTAGGCGCGCCGCTGGTCGAGCGCCGCCCAGGTGCGGGCACCGACGACGCCGTCGGCCGACAGGCCGGCGGACCGCTGGAACGCCACGACCGCGCCGCGGGTCACGGGCCCGAAGCCGCCGTCGGCACGCACGCCCAGCAGGCGCTGGAGCTCCTGCACGGGCGCGCC
>CANKBT010000273.1 GCA_947479995.1 Frankiaceae bacterium
AGGACGAGGTTCGCCACGCCCCAGCCGAGGACGAGGGCGAAGACGGCGGCCGCGGCGCCGCCCTGGGCGAGGTGGAGCGTGTCGCCGGTGCCCAGGCTCGCCTGCAGGCGGCTCGTGGCGACGGTGCCCGCGGGCACCTCCTCGCCGAACGTGCGCACGCCGACGACGAACAGCACGGCGGACGGGACGAGGTCGACGAGCCAGGCGACGGTGCGGCGTCCGGTGACGCGGGTCTGCTCCACGCGCAGCACCCTGGCAGACCGGGGGTCGGGGCGGGGTGGGCGAGCGCCGGGCACCGCGGCCGCCGCGCTCGGCGCCTGCAGCACGGGCGTGCCGCGGGCGCCAGCGTGTCCCGCCCATCTGTGGGGACCGGCTCCCCCCGTCCACAGGACGCCCGACCTCGCGTGGTCGAACACGTGTTCGAGCATGCTGACACCATGACCGCGCAGCCCGAGGAGCCGACCCCGCTCGCCGGCGCGCTCGGCTGGGCGACACCCGGCGTCACCGGCCTGGGGACCCCGGTCGAGGTGCTCCGCGCGCCGGCCCGGCCGGCCCTCGCCGCCCTGGCGCGCGCCGTCGACGCGGTCCTGGCGCTCGACCCCGACCACCCCGCGGCCGAGGCCGAGCTCCTCGCGCTCGACGCCCTCGGCACCCGGCTCACGGCGGCCCTGCTCACCCGGCTCGGCGCGGTCGAGGCGTCGGGCTCGTGGGCCGGGCAGGGCCAGGGCACGCTGCGCGCCTGGCTGGCCGCGCGCACCGGCAGCGACCTCGAGCCGGCGGGCGAGCAGGTGCGCCTCGCCCGGGGCCTGCGCACCGCGCCGGTGGTGCGCGCGGCGCTGGCCGAGGGCCGCGTGCGCGTCGAGCACGCCGTCCACGTCTGCCGCGGGCTCGACCGTCTCGCCGCCGACCTGCCGGACGACCCGGCGCAGTGCGCCGACCCGGCGGCGTGGGAGCCGGCGCGCCAGGTGCTCGACGCCGTGGAGCCGGCCCTCGTCACCGCCGCCGAGCACCTCGGCCCGCGCGCCCTCGGCGTCGAGGTGCGGCGGCGCACGGCGGCCCTGGTCCCGCTGCCGGCGCACCGCGACGTGCTCGACCTCGCCGCCGCGCGCCGCTTCACGATGCGCAAGGACCTCGACGGCGGCTGGTCCGGCAGCTTCCGCCTCGGCCCGGAGGACGGCCAGCTCGTCGAGACGGCGCGGCAGGCCTGGCGGCGCACCGACCACCGCACGGGCGACCGGCGCACGCCGGCGCAGCGCGACGCCGACGCCCTCGTCGGCCTGGTGCGCACGGCGGTCGAGCAGGCCGGGCTGCCCGCGCAGCACGGCGTACGGCCGCACCTGCTCGTGCTCACGCCGTTCGCGACCTGGGCGGCGGCCGTCGGCGACCCGGGTACCGGGGCGAGCGGCGCCTCAGCGAGCGGCGCCCCGGCGGCCGAGGCGTCGCACCCGGACCCGGCCACGACCGTCGACGGCGAGCCCGTGCACGCCCCGGCCCTCGCCCGGCTGTCCTGCGACGCCCGCGTCACCCGGCTCGTCCTCGACCCGGCCGGCCGGCCGCTCGACGTCGGCCGCACCACGCGCAGCGTCCCGCCGGCCGTCTGGCTGGCGGCGGTGGCGCGCGACCGCGGCTGCGCCGTCGCCGGCTGCACGCAGCCGCCCGAGCGGTGCGAGGGCCACCACGTCGACCCCTACGCCCTCGGTGGCGCGACGAGCCTGGCCAACACGCGCCTGCTCTGCACCGGCAGCAGCGGTCACCACGCCGAGGTGCACGACCACGGGCAGGTGGTGCGCCTGCGCACCGGCGAGTGGATCGGCCCGCGCGGGTGGACCGACCCGCCCGACCGCCCGCCACCGTTCTGAGGGCCGCCCAGCGGGCTGCGGCGGTGCCGGACGGCGCTCGCGCACGAGCGCCCGCCGGCGCCGCGTGCCAGCGCGCCCTCAGCCCCCGCTGCCGCCCCCGTCGCCGCCGCTCGAGCCGCCGCCGTCGCCGCTCGACCCGCCGTCGCCGCCGCTCGACCCGCCGTCGCCGCCGCCCGACCCGCCGTCCCACGCGCCCGGCACGCCGTCCGACCCGCCGGACCACCGGCGCGAGCCGTCGGGGCGGCTCGGGCCGGCCTCGCCGCGCCGCACCCCGCCCTCGCGGACCGAGAGGTAGACGAGGACCACGACGACGGCGGCGAAGACCAGCACGACCGCCAGCAGCCAGTTCACCCGAAGAACACCTCCGCCTCGAGGTAGCGCTCCAGGGGCACGGTCTTGAGCTCGCGCGTGGCCTCCTCGAGCGGCACGCGCACGATCGAGGTGCCCTGCAGGGCGACCATCACGCCCGTCGCCCCCTCGTGGACGGCGTCGACGGCGTGCAGGCCGAAGCGGGTGGCGAGCACCCGGTCGTACGCGGTGGGGGTGCCGCCGCGCTGCACGTGCCCGAGCACGGTGGCGCGCGCCTCCTTGCCGGTGCGCGCCTCGATCTCCCGCTCGAGGAAGGCGCCGATGCCGCCGAGCCGGACGTGGCCGAAGGCGTCGAGCGCGGCGTCGGCCTGCACGGCGGCCTGGCCGGCGACCGGGACGGCGCCCTCGGCGACGACGACGATCGGGGCGTACTCGAGCTCGAAGCGGCGCTCGACGTAGCGGCACACCTCGTCGAGGTCGAACGGCCGCTCCGGGATGAGGATGACGTTGGCGCCGCCGGCCAGGCCGGCGTGCAGCGCGATCCAGCCGGCGTGGCGGCCCATGACCTCGACGACCAGCGCGCGGTGGTGCGACTCGGCGGTGGTGTGCAGCCGGTCGATGGCCTCGGTGGCGATGGTGACGGCGGTGTCGAAGCCGAAGGTGTAGTCGGTGGCGCCGAGGTCGTTGTCGATGGTCTTCGGCACGCCGACGACCGTCAGCCCGCGGGCGGCGAGCTCGGTGGCGACGCCGAGGGTGTCCTCGCCGCCGATGGCGATGAGGGCGTCGACGCCGTCGTGCGCGAGCTGCGCGGTGATGCGCTCGACGCCGCCGTCGACCTTCAGCGGGTTGGTGCGCGAGGAGCCGAGGATGGTGCCGCCGCGCGGCAGGATGCCGCGCACCTCGGGCACGCCCAGCGGCCGCGTCAGCCCCTCGAGCGGGCCGCGCCAGCCGTCGCGGTAGCCCACGAAGCCGTGGCCGTGCACCTCGGTGCCCTTGCGCACGGCGGCGCGGATCACCGCGTTCAGCCCCGGGCAGTCACCGCCCCCGGTGAGGATGCCGATCCGCACGCCGCCTCCAGGTGGCTCGACGCGCGGACCGTACCGCTCAACCCGGCCGCTCCCGGCGCCGATCACTGCCGCATGGCGCGCGTGTCGGCAGGGTCTGCACCGCGCACGACCGCCGTGCTCTCGCGCGCCGCGCTCCCGGCCGCGCTGCTCGTCGCGCTGCTCGGCGCCGGCGCGACCGGCAGCGCCGCGCAGGAGGCGCCGGAGGCGCAGGGTCCCGCCCCGACCCGTGGCGCCACGGCAGCCGACCTCCCGCGCCTGCAGGCCGAGCTGGCCGGGGCGACCGCGCAGGCGCGCGACCTCGCCGCCGCCCTCGACGCCGCCGCCGCGCAGGCGGGCGGCCTGCGCCGCCAGGTCGAGGAGCTCGCCGAGGCGCAGGACGCCGCCCGAGCCCGCTTCGACGACCGCGTGCGCGAGGTCTACATCGCCCAGGCGCGCGGCGGCGCGAGCCTGCCCGGCCTGCCCCGCGACCCGCACGAGCGGGTGCTCGACCGCCGGGGCGCGACCCGCGCGGTCGTCGTCGAGCGCGAGCTGGTCGACGCGGTGTCCGGCGAGTCCGAGGCGGCCCGGGCGCTGGCCGAGCGCAGCGCGGCGTACCGCTCCGGGCTGCGCGCGCAGGCCGAGCAGGCCCTCGCCGCGCAGGAGCGCGCCCGCGTGCTGCTCGCGCAGGCCGAGCAGGTGGCGGCCGTCGCCGCGGCCGCCGAGGAGCGGGCGCGCCTCGTCGCCGCCCGCGAGGCGCTCGACCGCGCGTCCGCCTCGGTGACGCAGGCGCTCGCGCCGGCGGTCACCGACCGCGGGCGGCGGGCGCAGCGCGACGAGGCGTCCGTGCTCGCGGCGGTCGAGGCCGCCGGCGCCGCCTACCCCGCCGGCTGGGCGCCGACCGGCACGGTGCTGCGCGGCGAGGCCTCCTGGTACGGCCCCGGCTTCGTCGGCAGCCCGACCGCCAGCGGCGCGCCGTACGACCCGGAGCGCCTGACGTGCGCGCACAAGACGCTGCCGCTCGGCACCGTCGTGCACGTCGTCCGCGGCACCCGCGCGGTCAACTGCCTGGTCAACGACCGCGGGCCGTACGTCGGCGACCGGATCATCGACCTCAGCCGGGCCGGCTCCCGTGCCCTCGGCTACGACGGCGTCGCGCAGGTCGTCGTCGAGGTGCTCGCCCCGACCGGGTAGTGCGACCGGGCGGGCCGGGTAGGGGCCTGCTCGTGGAGACCCCGGCGCAGCTCATCGGCGGCCGCTACCGCCTGCTGAGCCACCTCGGCTCCGGCGGCATGGGCACCGTCTGGCGCGCCGACGACGTGGTGCTCAAGCGCCAGGTCGCGGTCAAGG
>CANKBT010000274.1 GCA_947479995.1 Frankiaceae bacterium
CCACCGCGTCGGCCGGCGGGACGGGCGGGGCGGTGGGCGCGCCGACGACGCCGCCGCCGCGCAGGTCGAGGAACTGCGGCGGGCCGCCGGGCACCATGCCCTGGGCGGCGGCCGCAGCCGCCAGGGCGCCGGGCGCGGTGCGGGCCTCGACCTCCTGGCGCAGCGCCTGCTCGCGGGCGAGCAGCTCGCGGTTCTGCTGGCCGAGCTCGTGGGCGGTGAAGGAGTCCTGCGCCAGCACGGTGTTGAGGGCGAGCAGGCCGAGCAGCCCGGTGACGAGCAGCCCGACGACCACGACGAGGAAGGGCGCGCGGGGCGCCTGCGCCCGGCGGCGGGGCACGAGGGCCAGCGGGCGGGTGGCCGGCCGGGCGGGGCTGCCGACCGCGCGGGCGGTGGAGGCACGACCGTTCGCCGTGCGCGCGGTCGCGGTGCGGGCGGTGCCGGTCCGCGTGGTGGTGGTCCGCGCGGTGCTGGTCCGCGCGGTGCTGCGGGCAGCGGCGGCGCTCACGCGGCCTCCCCCACGCGCTCGCAGGCGCGCAGCCGGACCGAGGCGGCGCGCGGGTTGGCGGCGACCTCGTCGTCGGAGGCCTGCTCGGCGCCGCGGACGAGCAGGCGCAGCGGCGGCGCGCTGCCCTCGGGCACGAACGGCAGGTCCACGGGCACGGTGCTCGTGGAGCCGGCGACCAGCTCGGCCTTGACCACCTTGTCCTCCAGCGACTGGTACGACAGGACGACGAGTCGCCCGCCGACGGCGAGACTGGCCAACGCGGCGGGGATCGCCCGGCGCAACACGCCGAGCTCGTCGTTGACCTCGATGCGGAGTGCCTGGAAGGTCCGCTTCGCCGGGTGCCCGCCGGTGCGGCGGGTCGCCGCGGGGATGCTCGTGCGCACCAGCTCGGCCAGCCGGGCGGTGCCCGTGAACGGCTCCTTGGCCCGCTCGCGGACGATCGCGTCGGCGATCCGGGCGGCGAAGCGCTCGTCGCCGTACTGCTTGAGCACCCGCGCGAGCGCGCGGCCGTCGTAGCCGTTGACGACGTCCGCGGCGGTGACGCCGGTGGTCGGGTCCATCCGCATGTCGAGCGGCGCGTCCTGCGCGTACGCGAAGCCGCGCGCGGCCTCGTCGAGCTGCAGCGAGCTGACCCCGAGGTCGAACAGCACGCCCTGCACGCGCTGCATGCCGAGGTCGGCGAGCACATCGGGCAGCGCGTCGTAGACGGCGTGCACGAGCGTGGTGCGGCCGGCGAAGGGCGCGAGCCGCTCGCCGCTGCGGCGCAGCGCCTCGGCGTCGCGGTCGAGGCCGACGAGCCGGGCGGGCGTGCGCTGCAGCAGCGCCTCGGCGTGGCCGCCCATGCCGAGCGTGCAGTCGACGACGACGTCGTCGGGGCTGGTGAGGGCCGGCGCGAGCAGCGCGACGCAGCGGTCGAGCAGCACCGGCACGTGCGCCGGGCCGGTCAGGTCGTCGGGCACGCCGCGGTCAGCCGGCGAGCAGGAGCAGGACCGAGCCGGTGCCGGCGGCGAGGCCGAGCACCGCCAGCAGCATGCCGAGCAGCAGGGCGCTGCCGCGGACCTCGTCGGCCAGCCCGGGCGGGGGCGTGCTCGCGTCGCTCATGTCGACCCTGCTCTCGCTGCGGTGGTGCCCCGGGCTCGCGGACCCGGGGCGGGTGCTGGTGGTGCCGGTCGGGCTGGTCGGGCGGTGGTGCGGGGTGGAGCAGGACCCCGGCCCCGGGTCCCCGTCCGCCCCGCCGCCTGGCACCGGGGAAGGTGCGCCAGGTGGCGGGGCAGCCGGAGGCCCCGGGCCGGGGGCTAGTCGAGCGGCTCCTCGTCGAGCTCCTCGGCGAACGCGGCGTCCGAGGCGGCGTTGAACGCCTCCCAGGCGGCCGAGTCCCAGATCTCCAGGCGGGTGTTGGCGCCGACGACGGTGCAGGCGCGGTCGAGCCCGGCGTACGCGCGGAGCGCCGCCGGCACGGTGATGCGGCCCTGACGGTCGGGCGTCTCGTCCGAGGCGCTGCCGAAGGTCTGCCGGGTGCGCATGCGGGTGCGCTTCTTGTCCTCCGGCGTCACGGCGGCGCGCTCGGCGGCCTCGAGCTCGGCGGCCTGTCGGGCGAACTCGGCGAGCGGGAAGACGTACAGGCAGCGGTCCTGGCCCTTGGTGATCACCACGCCCTCCTGCACCTCCTCCCGGTACTTGGCCGGCAGGAACAGCCGGCCCTTCTCGTCGAGGCGGGGGGTGTGCGTCCCGAGGAACACCGCACCTCCCGCTCTCCGCGGCGCCGCTGCGCCCCTAGGTCCCCCACCGTACGCCACTTCGCCCCACCGTCAACGACCTCCGACCACCCGTACGGGTGGAACCCGCAGGTCAGGCGCGCGGCGGCGCGGTGTCACCCGACGGCCGTGCCGGCGGCCCGCTGACGCCGGGGGCCCCGTCCCGCGGGGCTGCGGCGGCCCGGGTGGGGCGCGGTGGGGGAACCCGCGGGGCCCGCCGCACGTCCCGACCGTCGACCCCCCTGTCCGGCGCCCGCGGTGGGAGGATGGGGGGACCGCCGCCCGCCCCTCCCGGAGGACCCCTCGTGCCACGCCGCAGTCCCAGCCAGGCCGCCGGGCTCGACGACCTGCAGGAGACGACCCGTCGCGTCTGCGACAACGTCGAGCAGGTCGTGGAGGGCAAGCCCGACGTCGTCCGCCTGGCCCTGGTCGTCCTGCTCGCCGAGGGCCACCTGCTCATCGAGGACGTGCCGGGCGTCGGCAAGACGCTGCTCGCCAAGGCGCTCGCCCGGTCGGTCGACGCGTCGGTGCGGCGCATCCAGTTCACGCCCGACCTGCTGCCGAGCGACATCACCGGCGTCTCGGTCTTCGACCAGGAGTCGCGCGAGTTCGAGTTCAAGCCCGGGCCGGTCTTCTCCAACGTCGTCGTGGGCGACGAGATCAACCGCGCGTCGCCGAAGACGCAGTCGGCGCTGCTGGAGGCCATGGAGGAGCGCCAGGTCACCGTCGACGGCGTGACCTACGCGCTCGAGGCGCCGTTCATGGTCATCGCGACCCAGAACCCCATCGAGATGGAGGGCACCTACCCGCTGCCCGAGGCCCAGCGCGACCGCTTCACGGCCCGCGTGTCGATGGGCTACCCGTCGCCCGGGGCCGAGACGGCCATGCTCGGCGTGCACGGCGGCACCGACCCGGTCGCCGACCTCGAGCCGGTCACCGACGCCCTCGAGGTCCGCAAGCTCATCGAGGTCGTGCAGGGCATCCACGTCGCCGACGCGGTCAAGCGCTACGTCGTCGACCTCGTGAGCGCCACCCGCTCCTCCCCCGACCTGCGCCTCGGCGCCTCGCCGCGCTCGTCGCTGCAGCTCGTCCGCGCCGCCCGGGCCAACGCCGGGCTCGAGGGCCGCGACTACGTGCTGCCCGACGACGTGCAGGCGCTCGCCGGCCCCGTCCTCGCGCACCGCCTGCTCCTCACGCCCGAGGCCCAGGTCGCCCGCCGGTCGACCGGCGCGCTCGTCGCCGACCTCGTCGCGCGGGTGCCGGTGCCGACCGGCCGCCCGTGACGGCGGGCGTCCGCGCCGCCCTGCGCGGGCTCACCACCCGCGGCCGTGCGCTGCTGCTCGCCGGGGTCGTCCTCGCGCTGGTGGCCGTGCTCCTCGGCCAGCAGGACCTCCTGCACGCGGCCGTCTTCCTGCTCGTGCTGCCGCTCGTCGCCGTCGCGGTCGTCTCCCGCACCCGCTACCTGCTCACCTGCACCCGCGGCCTGGAGCCCGGCCGCGTGCCGGCCGGCACGCCGACCGACGTGCACCTGCGCCTGGAGAGCACCAGCCCGCTGCCGAGCGGCACCCTGCTCATGGAGGACGACCTGCCGTACGCGCTCGGCGGGCGCCCGCGCTTCGTGCTCGACCGGGTCGAGCCCCGCGGCGTCCGCGACGTCGCCTACGCCGTGCGCTCGGACCTGCGCGGCCGCTTCCGCATCGGCCCGCTGTCGGTGCGCCTCACCGACCCGTTCGGGCTCGTGCAGCTGCACCGGTCGTTCGCGTCGGTCGACGACCTCGTCGTCACCCCGGTCGTCGAGCCGCTGCCGCCCGTGCGCCTCGGCGACGACCGCGGCAGCGGCGGCGAGTCGCCCCGCACGGCGCTGGCCGCGGGCGGCGAGGACGCCACCACCCGCGAGTACCGCCGCGGCGACGACCTGCGCCGCGTGCACTGGCGCTCCACCGCCCGCGTCGGCGAGCTCATGGTGCGCCAGGAGGAGCAGCCGCTGCAGCAGCGCGCCACCCTGCTGCTCGACACCCGCGCGAGCGCCCACACCGGCGAGGGCGCCGGCGCCTCGTTCGAGTGGGCGGTGAGCGCCGCCGCCAGCACGGGCGTCGCCCTGCTGCGCGCCGGCTGGTCGCTCTCGCTCGTCTCCCACGACGGCACCTCGCTGCTGCCGCCCGGCGTGCCGGTGACCGAGGACGCCCTGCTCGACGTGCTGGCCGGCGTCGCGCCCGGGCGCGGCGGCGGCGTCGAGCGGCTCGCCGACGGCGTGCGCCGCAACCCGGGCGTGCTCGTCGCCGTGCTCGGCCGGCTGGC
>CANKBT010000275.1 GCA_947479995.1 Frankiaceae bacterium
CCGCCGACCGCGGCGGGCCGTCGCGCCCGCCGCTGGTGCTGCCGCAGCACCGCCGCGTCGCGCGGCAGGGCTCGTCGCGCTTCCCGCTCGTGTCGGCGCTCGTGCTGCTCGCCCTCGCCGCCGGTCTGGGGCTGTTCCTCGCGCTCGGCGGCGACACCCGCACCTTCACCGGCGCCGCCCCGCGCACCAGCGAGGCGCCGTCGCCCTCGCCGGCCGCCGTGCCCGCCGGCTGGGAGGTCTACGAGGACGACGCCGGCTGGAGCATCGCCACGCCCGCCGGCTTCGCGCCCGAGGCCTACCGCGACAGCGACACCGCGCTGCGCGACGAGGACCGCCGCTTCACGCTGCGCGTCTGGAGCTACGACTCCGGCACCGTCGACGAGCGCCTCGACGCGGCCACCACCGGCGCGCGCTCGCTCGGCGGCTACGCGCAGGTGGCCCGCCGCGACGACGTCGACTTCCGCGGCTTCGAGACGGCCGAGGAGCAGTTCACCTGGAGCGAGGGCACCGAGCTGCAGGTGCTCGACCGCGTCTTCAGCGCCGACGGCCGCGTGTTCCGCCTCTACTGGCAGACCAACGCCGCGGCCTTCGACGGCAGCGTGGCGGAGTTCGAGCAGATCGCGGCGACGTTCGACCCCTCGCCGGGCGGCTGACCCGGCCGCTCTTCCCGGTCGCGGCTGTCTGGGTCGTCACAGGCCTCCGGGGCCACCTCGACGTGCTGGTGGGGCCACCCGTCGTTAGCATGGGGTGCTCGCGCAGACCGCCCGGGCACAGCACGCACTGGAGGCGCGCGGGATGCCAGCAGCACCGGCCGGGACGCTCTACCGGGGACGCGAGGGCATGTGGTCCTGGGTGGCCCACCGCGTCACCGGCGTCCTCATCTTCTTCTTCCTGTTCGCTCACGTCCTGGACACCGCGCTCGTGCGCGTCAGCCCGGACTACTACAACAGGATCATGGACACCTACAAGACGCCGGTCGTCAACCTCATGGAGGTCGGCCTCGTCGGTGCGGTGCTCTACCACTCGCTCAACGGCCTGCGCGTCATGGCCATCGACTTCTGGGAGAAGGGCCCGCGCTACCAGAAGCAGATGACGTACGCCGTCATCGCCGTGGTCCTGCTCGTGATGATCCCGGGCACCTACTTCATGATGCAGCACACCGTGGAAGAGATGTTCGGGAGCACCACGTGACCATCGCCCCCGCCGGCACGTCCGGCAGCCTCGAGCAGGACGACAGCCGCAGCGACCGGCTCGTCCTCGAGAAGCCCCGCACCCGCCGCCAGCGGCCGTCCAGCCAGCGCTCGGGCACCAACTTCGAGATGTACAGCTGGATCTTCATGCGCATGAGCGGGCTGCTGCTCGTCGTGCTCGTGCTCGGCCACCTGCTGATCATGAACATCCTCGACGGCGGCGTGAACCGCATCAACTTCAGCTTCGTCGCCGGCCGCTGGGCGTCGCCGTTCTGGCGCACCTGGGACCTCGCGCAGCTCTGGCTGGCGATGCTGCACGGCACCAACGGCATGCGCGTGATCATCAACGACTACGCCGAGCGCGACGGCACCCGCTTCTGGCTGAAGATGCTGCTCTACACGTCGAGCTTCCTGGTGCTCCTGCTCGGCACGCTGGTCATCTTCACCTTCGACCCGAACATCTAGGGGGCACGGTGCAGGTCCACAAGTACGACACGATCATCGTCGGGGCCGGCGGCGCCGGCATGCGCGCGGCCCTCGAGGCCGGGCAGCGCAGCAAGACGGCCGTGCTCACCAAGCTCTACCCGACGCGCTCCCACACGGGTGCGGCGCAGGGCGGCATGTGCGCCGCCCTCGCCAACGTCGAGGAGGACAACTGGGAGTGGCACACCTTCGACACCGTCAAGGGCGGCGACTACCTCGTCGACCAGGACGCCGCCGAGGTGATGTGCAAGGAGGCCATCGACGCGGTCCTCGACCTCGAGAAGATGGGCCTTCCCTTCAACCGCACCCCCGAGGGCCGGATCGACCAGCGCCGCTTCGGCGGGCACACCCGCAACCACGGCGAGGCCGCCGTCCGCCGCTCGTGCTTCGCGGCCGACCGCACCGGCCACATGATCCTGCAGACGCTGTACCAGCAGTGCGTCAAGCACGAGATCGACTTCTTCAACGAGTTCTACGTGCTCGACCTCGTCATGACCGAGGTCGACGGCGTGCGCCACACCAGCGGCGTCGTCGCGTACGAGCTGAGCACCGGCGAGATCCACGTCTTCCAGGCCAAGGCCGTGCTGTTCGCGACCGGCGGCTTCGGCAAGGTCTTCAAGGTGACGAGCAACGCCCACACCCTGACCGGTGACGGCATGGGCATCGTCTACCGCAAGGGCCTCCCGCTGGAGGACATGGAGTTCTACCAGTTCCACCCGACGGGCATCTGGAAGATGGGCATCCTGCTCACCGAGGGCGCCCGCGGCGAGGGCGGCATCCTGCGCAACAGCGAGGGCGAGCGCTTCATGGAGCGCTACGCCCCCACCATCAAGGACCTCGCGCCGCGCGACATGGTGGCCCGCGCCATCTACAGCGAGATCCGCGAGGGCCGCGGGGCCGGTCCCGACAAGGACCACGTCTTCCTCGACCTCACGCACCTGCCGCCGGAGCAGCTCGACGCCAAGCTGCCCGACATCACCGAGTTCGCGCGCACCTACCTCGGCATCGAGCCCTACACCGACCCGATCCCGATCCAGCCCACCGCGCACTACGCGATGGGCGGCGTGCCGACCAACATCGACGCGCAGGTGCTGTCGGACAACACCACCGTCGTGCCGGGCCTGTTCGCCGCCGGCGAGGTGGCCTGCGTGTCGGTGCACGGCGCCAACCGCCTGGGCACCAACTCGCTGCTCGACATCAACGTCTTCGGCCGCCGCGGCGGCCTGTCGGCCGCGGCGTACGCCAACAGCGTCGAGCACGTGCCGCTGCCCGAGGACCCCGCCGGCGAGACGATCGCGCTGCTGCAGCGCATGCGCGACGGCGGCGGCACCGAGAACGTCGCGCAGATCCGCAAGGAGCTGCAGGAGACGATGGACGTCAACGCGTCCGTCTACCGCACCGAGGCCACCCTCAAGCAGGCCCAGGTCGACATCGCCAACCTCAAGGCGCGCTACGTCGACGTCGGCGTCTCCGACCGCGGCAAGCGCTACAACACCGAGCTGCTCGAGGCCGTCGAGCTGGGCTTCCTGCTCGACCTCGCCGAGGCCCTCGTCGTGTCGGCCAAGGCGCGCAACGAGTCGCGCGGCGGGCACTTCCGCGAGGACTACCCGACGCGCGACGACGTCAACTTCATGCGCCACACCATGGCGTACAAGGTGGGCACCGGGCCGGACTCCGAGGTCCGCCTGGACTACAAGCCGGTCGTGCAGACCCGCTACGAGCCGATGGAGCGCAAGTACTAGTGACAGCCCTCGACGACCGTCCGGTCAGCGCGGCGGACGCCGCGCACGTCACGACCGTGACGCTCAAGATCCGGCGCTACGACCCCGAGGTCGACCCCGACGCCAACTGGCAGACCTTCGACGTGCCGGTGGAGAAGGGCGACCGCCTGCTCGACGCCCTGCACCACGTGAAGTGGTACCAGGACGGCTCGCTGGCCTTCCGGCGCTCCTGCGCGCACGGCGTCTGCGGCTCGGACGCCATGCGCATCAACGGCGTCAACCGCCTGGCCTGCAAGGTCCTCATCAAGGACCTCGCGACCAAGGAGGGCCAGGAGATCCTCGTCGAGCCCATCAAGGGGCTGCCGGTCGAGAAGGACCTCATCGTCGACATGGAGCCGTTCTTCGAGGCGTTCCGGTCGATCAAGCCGTTCCTCATCACCGACGGCCGCGAGCCCACCCGCGAGCGGCTGCAGTCCGCCGAGGACCGCGCGCGCTTCGACGACACGACGAAGTGCATCATGTGCGCCGCCTGCACCACCTCGTGCCCGGTCTACTGGACCGACGAGAGCTACTTCGGCCCGCAGGCCATCGTCATGGCCCACCGCTTCATCTTCGACAGCCGCGACGAGGGCGCCGAGGAGCGGCTGGAGATCCTCAACGAGAAGGAGGGCGTCTGGCGCTGCCGGACGACCTTCAACTGCACCGACGCCTGCCCCCGCGGCATCGAGGTCACCAAGGCGATCCAGGAGGTCAAGCGCGCGCTGATCTTCCGCCGCGTCTAGCTCCTCCCCCGCACGCCCGACGGGCCGCCCGCTCCTGTGAGCCGGCGGCCCGCCGCGCGTCCAGCCCCGCGTGCTCGCCCCGGTCGCTCGGCGATCATCGCCCTGTTGCTGCGCGACACGCCGCCGGACCGACAACACGCCCGTGATCGGCGCCGCGCCCCCTCGGTGATCAAGCAGCCGTGCTGCTGTCTCGGCGTCCAGACCGCAGCAGTGCTGCTTGATCACGGACGGCAGGGGCGCGTACGGGGCCGCGGGGCGCTACGGGCGGGGGGCGCGGCGCCAGGCGCGGGCGCCGAGGGCCAGCAGCGCGGCGCCGAGCAGCAGCGCGGGCACCACGAGCGCGACGTGCACGAGCAGGAAGCC
>CANKBT010000276.1 GCA_947479995.1 Frankiaceae bacterium
GGTCGCCTCCCCGGCGGCGGCGGCCTCGGCGAGGGCCGGGGGCGCGCTGCAGTGCTCCGCCGCGACCAGCGCGGGCGTCGACACCGCCCACAGCGGCTGCACCTCGCGCAGGGCCGCCACGAGCTCCGGCGCGGCGAGCAGGTAGCCCACGCGCAGCCCGGCGAGCGCCCAGGTCTTGGTGAGGCTGCGCACGACGACCAGACCGGGCAGGTCGGCGCGGCCGGCCAGCGACCCGGGCTCGCCCGGCACGCCGTCGAGGAACGCCTCGTCGACGACGACGGTGCGGCCGGGCCGGCACAGCCGCAGGAGGTCGCGGTGGAGCACGCCCGTCGGGTTGGTGGGGTTGCCGACGACGACGAGGTCGGCGGCGTCGGGCACCGCGTCGAGCGCGTCGTCGAGCCGGTACGGCGGGTCGAGCACGAGGCGGTGCACCTCGTGCCCGGCCGCGCGCAGCGCCGCCTCGGGCTCGGTGAAGGACGGGTGCACGCACAGCGCGTGCCGCGGCCGGAGCGCGCGGGCGAGCAGCACGAAGGCCTCGGCGGCCCCGGCGGTGAGCAGCACCTCCTCGGGCGCGCGGCCGTGCCGGGCGGCGACGGCGGCCGTGGCCCGCGTCGGGTCGGGGTAGCGGCCGAGCCCGTCGAGGCTGGCGGCCAGCGCCGCGCGCAGGGCCGGCGGCGGCGCGGTGCCGCGCACGTTGACCGCGAGGTCGAGCAGGCCGGGCGTCGCCTCGCGGTCGCCGTGGTGGCGCAGCGGGTCGGCGCTCACTCGACGTAGAGCAGCGCGTTGAGCGCCCCGGCGGCGACGGCCGACCCGCCCTTGTCGCTGACGTTCGACACCTGCGGCAGCCCGCTGGCGCGCAGGGCCGCCTTGCTCTCCGCGGCGCCGACGAAGCCGACCGGCAGGCCGACGACGAGCGCCGGGTCGGCGTCGAGCTCGAGCAGCGCGAACAGCGCCGTCGGCGCGTTGCCGACGACCCACACCGCGCCCGGGCCGACCTCGTCGTACGCCGCCTGGACGCCGACCGCCGAGCGGGTCAGGCCGTCGCGCGCGCGCACGTCGGTCACCCGGCAGACGACGTCGCGGGTGGTGATGCCGGCGGCGACCATGTGCACGTCGGCGACGACCGGCGCGCCGGCGCGCAGCGCGTCGAGGCCGCGCTGCAGGTGCGCCTCGTCGGTGACCAGGTCGGTGACGTAGTCGAGGTCGGCGCTGCTGTGCACGACGCGCTCGACGACGGCGCGCGTCAGCGGCGGCAGGTGCGAGGTGTCGACGCGCGACCGCAGGATCGCCATCGACTCGACCTCGATGGGGTGCACTACCCGAACCACTGCAGCGCCTCCCGGAGCCGGACGACCTCGCCGACGACGGTGGTGACCGGTGCGTGCAGCCCGGCCGCCTCCACGTCGTCGGCCAGGTGCGCGAGCGTGCTGACGACGACCCGCTGCTGCGGGGTGGTGCCGCGCTCGATGCACGCCGCGGGCGTCGCCGCGTCGCGGCCGAAGCGGATGAGCCCGGCGGTGAGCAGCGGCAGCCGGTCCTGCCCCATGAGGATGACCAGCGTGCCGGGCCCGGTGGCCAGCGCCTCCCAGCGCACCCGGCTGCCGGGGTCGTCCGGGTCGAGGTGGCCGGTGACGACGCAGACGTCCTGCGTCCACCCGCGCGCCGTGACCGGGATGCCGGCGTACGCCGGCACGGCCAGCGCGCTCGACACCCCCGGCGCCACCTCGTACGGCACGCCGGCCGCGACGAGCGCCTCGGCCTCCTCGCTGCCGCGGCCGAAGACGAAGGGGTCGCCGCCCTTGAGCCGCACGACGCGGCGGCCGGCCCGGGCGTGCGCGACCAGCTGCGCGTTGATCTCCTCCTGGCGCGGCGCGGTGCCCGTCCAGGACGTCTTGCCGACGTCGACCACCTCGGCGCCCTCGCGCACGTGCGCGAGCACCTCGGGCGACACCAGGCGGTCGGCGAGCACGACGTCGCACTCGCCGAGCAGCTGCGCGGCGCGCAGCGTCAGCAGCCCCGGGTCGCCGGGGCCCGCGCCGACCAGCGCGACGGTGCCCGGCTCCATCAGCGCGCCCTCACGACTGCGCCCACCGGTAGCCGCGCGGCGTGACGAAGCGGCCACCGACCATCGTGCTCTGCGAGCTGCCGACGACGACGCACGCGAGCATCGTGACGCGCGCCGGGTCGAGCGCGCCGAGGGTCGTCAGCTCGACGGCCTGCGTCGGCCGGCTGGCGTCGGTGACGACGCCGACCGGGGTGCTCGCCGGGCGGTGCGCGAGCAGCAGCTCGACGGCGCGCGGGAGCTGCCAGTCGCGGCCGCGGCTGCGCGGGTTGTAGAAGGTCACGACGAGGTCGGCCTCGGCGGCGGCGCGCACCCGCGCCTCGATGGCGCCCCACGGCGTGTGCAGGTCCGACAGGCTGATGCTCGCGTGGTCGTGGCCGAGCGGCGCGCCGAGCAGGCTGGCGGCGGCGAGCGCGGCGGTCACGCCCGGCACGCCGACGACGTCGATGTCGTCGCCGGCCGCCTCCAGCGCCGGCGAGGCCATCGCGTAGACGCCGGCGTCGCCGGAGCCGAGCAGGGCGACGGCGTGGCCCGCCTGCGCCTCGCGGACGGCGCTGTGCGCGCGCTCCTCCTCCTTGCCGAGCCCGGTGACCAGCAGGCGGGTGCCCGGGCGGGCGAGGTCGCGCACCTGGTCGACGTACTGGTCGAGGCCGACCCACACCGAGGCGCGGCGCAGCTCGGCCTCGGCGCGGGGCGTGAGCAGGTCGCGCGCGCCGGGGCCGAGCCCGACGAGCGCCAGCCGGCCGCGCGGCGCACGGCGGGCCACCGCGACCGTGGCCATGGCGCTCTTGGCCTTCTCGACGACGAGCACGTCGCCGAGCAGCAGCGCCGCGGCCTCGGCGACGCTCGGCGTGCCGATCGCCTCCTGCGGGTGGGCGCTCGGGTTGGGCACGTCGACCGCCGCGAGCGCCGCGGACGGGAAGGTCGTGAGCGGCCAGCCGCGCTCCGCGCAGAGCGCGAGCAGCCCCGCCTCGTCGGCCTTGGCGTCGGCCGTGCCGACCGCCGCGACGCTCCCGGCCGACAGCCCCGCGTCGGCCAGCGCCCGGTCGACGAGGTCGCCGAGCTCCTGCGCCGTCACGCCGCGCGAGGCGCCGAGGCCCAGGACGAGCGACGGCGGGCGCAGCACCGCGGTGAGCGGGTCGAGCGCCACCAGCCGGTCGGTGACGGCGAGGACGTGCTCGCCGGCGTCGTCGAGCGGCAGCGGCGGCAGCGGCCACGCGGCGTGGGCGTGCAGCGCGACCGGCTCGCCGTCGAGCAGCGCGCGCGAGACGGCGGCCACCGCGCCCTCGACCGGCCAGCCCAGCGTGTCGAGCCCGGGCAGGCCCACGGCGTCGGTGGCGGTGGTGAGGGCGGCGGTCGCGCCGAGCACCGCGGCGACCCGCTCGGCGAGCGCGTTGGCGCCACCGGCGTGCCCGCCGAGCACCGGCACGGCGAAGCGCTGCGCCTCGTCGACGCAGACGACGCCCGGGTCGGTGCGCTTGCCCTGCAGCCAGGGCGCGAGCAGGCGCACGGTCGCGCCGACGGCGAGGAAGCAGACGAGCTGGTCGCACTCGCGCCAGGCGCGCTCGATCTCGCGCACGGCGTACGTGCGGGTGTCGCCGAGCACGCCGAGGCGCTCGGCGGCGGTGCGGCCGGCGGCGGTGGTGGTGACGAGGCCGATCACGGGCGGGTCCCCCACAGGACGAGGACGGGGTTGGTGGCGGCGAGCGCGTGCGCGCCGGCGAGCGGGCGCAGCCGGGCGGCCGACAGCTGGACGCCGTCGACGGCGTACGGCGCGAGGGCCTCGGCGACCGGCGCCACGCGGTCGAGCGCGGCGAGGGCCACGACGACGCGGCGCGGGCCGCGCGCGACGCAGGCGCGCACGACGTCGGCGACGTCCGCGCCGCCGCCGCCGACGAAGACGGCGTCCGGGTCGGGCAGGCCCTCGAGCGCGGCGGGCGCCGCGCCCTGCACGACCTGCAGGTCGACGCCGAAGGCCGCGGCGTTGGCGCGCAGGTGCTCGACCGGCCCCTTCTCGACCGCGACGACCGCGGCCCCGAGCCGCGCGCACTCGACGCCGACGGAGCCGCTGCCGGCGCCGACGTCCCAGACCACGTCGCCGAGGCGGGGGCCGAGCCGGGCGAGCGCGAGGGCCCGCACCTCGGACTTGGTGACCATGCCGTCGCGGTGCGCGAAGGCGCTCTCGGGCAGCGCCCACTCGTCGGGGGCGACGCGGCCGGCGAGCCAGCCCTTGCCGGGCGCGACCGCGCGGGCGTCGTCGACGACGAGCACGACGTTCGGCTCGGCCCACTGCTGCTGCGGCGCGTCCTGCGGCGCGAGCGAGACGACCCGCTCGTCGGGGAGCCCGAGCCGCTCGGCGACGACGAGCCGCCGCGGCAGGTCGGCCAGCGCCGCGCCGATCTCGGCGGGACCGGCGCCGCGGTCGGTGAGCACCGCGACCTTGGGGTGCGCGCGGCA
>CANKBT010000277.1 GCA_947479995.1 Frankiaceae bacterium
GCTGCGCGGCGACCGCGACGACCTGCCGGCCCTCGCCGGCCTCGGCCGCGACGACCTCGCGGCGCACGTGCAGGCGAACAAGGAGCGCGACGCCCGCGAGGAGCGCCGGCTGGGCTACGTCGCCGTCACGCGTGCCGAGTCGCTCCTGCTGTGCTCGGGCTACCACTGGGGCGAGGGCAAGACGGTGCTCGGCCCGTCGCCCTTCCTCGAGGAGGCGCGGGCGGCGTGCGAGGCGGGCGCTGGCGACGTCGACACCTGGCTCGAGGAGCCGCCGGAGGTCAACCCGCTCACCGCCCGCGAGCGCACCGCGCCGTGGCCGCTCGTCGCGACGCCCGCCGCCGAGGGCACTCGCGCGGCCGCCGACCGCGTGCGGGCCCTGCGCGACGCCGGCGTGCCCGCCGTCGCCGACGAGGGCCTCGACCCGGCGTCGCAGGCCCTCGTCGACGGCTGGGACGCCGACCTCCAGCGGCTGCAGGAGGAGGCCCGCCGGCGCCGGGGCCACGCGGCGTCGGCGGTGCTGCCCGCGCACCTGTCCGTGACGGCGCTCGTCGAGCTGCGCCGCGACCCGGGCGCGCTGGCCGCCGCCCTGCGCCGCCCGGTGCCGCGCCGCCCGTCGCCCGTGACGCGCCGCGGCACCGCCTTCCACGCCTGGCTCGAGCGCGACGTCTTCGGCGCCCCGCAGCTGCTCGACGACGACGAGCTGCCCGGCTCCGCCGACGACGGCGCGGTCGCCGACGCGGCGCTCGACGCGCTGCAGGAGGCGTTCCGCCGCAGCGCCTGGTGGGGGCGCAACCCGCACGAGGTCGAGGTGCCGTTCGAGACGACGGTCGGCGGCCTGCTCGTGCGCGGCCGCATGGACGCCGTCTACCGCGAGGTCGACGCCGACGGCCTCGTCCACGACCTCGTCGTCGACTGGAAGACCGGCCGGGTGCCGCGCGGCGCCGACGCCGAGGCGGCCGCGGTGCAGCTCGCCGCCTACCGCCTCGCCTGGCACCACCTCAGCGGCACGCCGCTCGAGCGCGTCGGCGCGGCGTTCCACCACGTCGCGGACGACGTCACCGTGCGGCCCGCCGACGTGCTCGACGCCGACGGCCTGGCCGCGCTCGTCACCGCCGTGCCGGTGCAGGAGCCGCCCGGCTAGCCGGGCGGCGGCACGACCTGCACGGCCTGCCCGCGGGCGGTGACGACGTCGCCCTCGACGACCTGCCGGCCGCGGCGGACCTCGGGCTCGCCGTTGAGCAGCACCTCGCCGGTGGCGAGCAGGGCCTTGGCCTCGGCGCCCGTGTCGACGAGCCCGGCGAGCTTGAGCAGCTGGCCGAGCCGCAGGCCGTCGGTCGACACCTCGAGCGCGCGCAGCGGCGGCTCGAGCTCGCCGGTCCAGCCGCCGTCGCCCGGCTCGAGGCCGAGCGCGGCCAGGAAGCCCTCCGGGCCCTCCTCGGCGCGCACGCTGCGGGCGCCGAGGGCGTACGCCGCGTCGGCGAGCGCGTCGGCCAGCGCCGCGCCGTGTCCCTGCCGCCGGGCGGCGGGCAGCACGACGACCGCGCGCAGGTGCAGCACCTCGCCCTCGACGGTGCCGTGCGCGAAGCCCGCGCCGTCGACGACGACGACCGGGCCGTCGGCCAGCCGCTCGCGCTCCTCGGCGCGCTGCACGGCCGACGGCCGCCGGCCCTCGGCGGCGCGCGCCGCGTGCCACAGGTCGAGCGCCTCGTCCGGGGTGCCGGGGCGCGGCGTCACAGCTCGACCACCAGCGGCCGGTGGTCCGACACCGGCACCGACGGCGTCTGCACGTCGCGCACCGGCCCGAGCCCGGTGCCGAGCACGTGGTCGAGCTGCACGCGCGGTGCCGGCGCCGGGAACGTGCGGGCGCGCGCGAGCACCTGCATGCCCGAGGCGGCGCCGGCGGCGCGCGCCGGCAGGTTGAGGTCGCCGAGCAGCAGGCGCGGCGCGGGCAGCGCGCGCAGCCAGCGCGACAGCCGCCGCAGCTGCACGGCGTTCCAGCCGGGCACGAACGACAGGTGCGTCGCCGCGACCGTCAGCGGGCCGCCCGGCGCGTCGACGACGGCGGCGACGGCGACCCGCGGCTCGTCCTTGAGCCACAGCACCGACCGGGTGCCGGGCAGCAGCACCGGCGCGGTGACGCGCGCGGGCGCGAGGCGCAGCACGTGCCACGACCGCACGGGGTAGCGGGACACCAGGCCGACGCCGTACTCCGGCTCGCCGAGCGCGTCGCCGTCGGCGGGGCGCCAGGTGCCGCCGGGCGTGCCGACGAGCGCGGGCACGAAGCGGTGCGCGGCGCCGTCGGCGACGACGGCGGTGAGGTCGAGCCGGTGCGAGCGGGGCTGGCCGCGGTCGACCTCCTGCAGCGCCAGCAGGTCGACGTCGAGCCCGGCGGCGACGGCGCGCAGCCGCCCGGCGTCGACCTGCCCGTCGTCCAGCGACGTGCCGTTCAGGACGTTCCAGGTGGCGACGCGCACGCGCGCGACGCTAGTCGAGCCGCAGGTGCCAGCCGACCGCTGCGGTGAGCACGCCGCGCCGCGGGTCGACGAGCAGCGCCGCGGGGTCCGCCAGCCGGGTGCCGTCGCCCGGCACTCCCCACTGCTGCGCCTCGCGCACCGGTACGGCGTCGAGCGCGGCGCGCAGCCCGGCGCGCTGCCCCGCGGCGATGCCGTCGAGCGCGCCGGTCACCGGCACGCCGGGCAGGCGCGGCTCGGCGGTGAAGGGCGTCGCGCCGTCGGCGAGGACGCCGACCAGTCGCGGCGCCGGCACGGCGAGCGGCACGAGCGGGCGCAGCCGGGGGAGCGCCCGCACGAGCAGCAGCAGGCGCGCCGCCGCCTCGGGCGTGCGCGGCAGGCGGAGCACCTCACCGCCGCCGTGCAGCACCAGCTCGTCGTCGGGACCGGCGGCCTCGCGCAGGGCGACGCCCGGGCGCGCGGCCTCCGCCGCGGCGCGCAGCGGGTCGCCGCTCACCCGCGCAGGCGCTCCAGCACCGCCGCGACGAGCGCGTCGGGGGCCTCCTCCGGCACCCAGTGGCTGACGCCGCTCAGCTCGACGAAGCGGTAGTCGGCAGCGACGTGCTGCGCCGTGCCCTCGGCCGCCGTGCGCCCGAGCGCCTCGTCGCCGTCGGACCACACGTACGTCGTGGGCACGGTCACCGGCTCGAGACCGTCGTTGTCGGCCCGCTTGGTCGCGCGGTACCAGTTGAGCGCCTTGGTGAGCACGTCCGGCTCCTGCATGAGCGCGACGTAGCGCTCGACGTCGACGCCCGGCACGCCGAACAGCTCGCGCAGGCGGCGGGCGCCGTCCTCGAGCAGCACCTCCTCGGCCTTGCCGGGCTGCTTGAACAGCAGCATGTACTGCGAGCGCCGCCGCTGGTCCTCGTCGTGCCGCAGGGCGTCGGTGAACTCCAGCGGGTGCGGCACGGACACCGCGGTGAGGGTGCGCACGCGCTGCGGGTGCCGCGAGGCGAGCTGCCACGCGACCGCGGCGCCCCAGTCGTGCCCCACGACGTGCGCCCGCTCCACGCCCAGGCCGTCGAGCACGCCGAGCACGTCGCCGAGCAGGTGCGGCATGTCGTACGCGTCGGCGCCCTCCGGGCGCGCGCCGGGCGAGTAGCCCCGCTGGTCGGGCGCGAGGACGCGGTAGCCGGCCTCGACGAGCGCGGGCCGGACGTGCCGCCACGAGTGCGACGTCTGCGGGAAGCCGTGCAGCAGCAGCACGACCTCGCCGTCGCGCGGGCCCTCGTCGACGACGTCGAAGACCATCTCCTCGACGCGCACCTGGCCGGGCGTGCTCGCACTGGGCGATGATGCGGTCATGACCACAGTCTCCCCGTCTCCCGCCGAGACGCACGAGGTGCTCAACCAGGTGCCGCCGCTCGTCGGGCACGACGTCGCCGACGACCCGGTGCTGCTCGAGGGGCTCGTGCGCGAGGGGGCCGGCTGGTACGCCGACGACCTGCACCGGCTGGGCCGGCTCGCGGGCAGCGAGGAGGCGCAGCGCTGGGGCGACGAGGCCAACCGCGTCGAGCCGGTGCTGCGCACCCACGACCGCTACGGCCACCGCGTCGACGAGGTCGAGTTCCACCCCTCGTGGCACCGCCTGCTGGACGTCGCCGTCTCCGAGGGCCTCGCCGGCGCGCCGTGGGCGGACCCCCGCCCGGGCGCGCACGTCGCGCGCGCCGCGGGCTTCGCGACGTGGGGCCAGGTGGAGGCGGGGCACGGCTGCCCGGTCTCCATGACGTACGCCGTCGTGCCCGCGCTGCGCCAGTCCCCGGAGCTCGCGGCGGCGTACGAGCCGCTGCTCACCGCCCGCGTGTACGACCCGGGCCTGCGCGTGCCGGCGGGCAAGGCGGGCCTGCTGGCCGGCATGGGCATGACCGAGAAGCAGGGCGGCTCCGACGTCCGCGCGGGCACGACCACGGCGACCCCCGCGGGCGACGGCACGCACGTGCTGCGCGGCCACAAGTGGTTCACGAGCGCGCCGATGTGCGACGTCTTCCTCGTGCTCGCGCAGGCGCC
>CANKBT010000278.1 GCA_947479995.1 Frankiaceae bacterium
GAGGCCGGCGTGCAGGAAGCGCCCGCCGATCCGGTCGTCGTACGAGAGCGCATTGGACAGCAGGGTCACGTCGCCGCCGGTGGCCTCGCAGACCTCGGCCATCGCGTTGATGAAGCTGATCTTCGTGGCGAGGAAGGCGTTGGCGGCGACCTTGACGAGCTGGGCGGTCGCGAAGTCGGTGACGACCACGGGGGTGCCGGTCTCGAGGATCGGCGCGAAGGCGTCGCGCAGGGCCTGCTCGCCGCGCGCGCTCCGCACCCCGAAGACCAGGCGGTCGGGGGTCAGCGTGTCCTTCACGGCGAAGCCCTCGCGCAGGAACTCGGGGTTCCAGGCCAGCTCGAGGTCGCGGCCGGCGCCGTCGACCACGCCGGCGAGCCGCTCGGCCGTGCCCGCGGGCACGGTCGACTTGCCGACGAGCACCGAGCCGGGCCGGGCGACCGGCGCCAGCGCGGCGAAGGCGGCGTCGACGTACGTCATGTCGGCGGCGTACTCGCCCTTCTTCTGCGGCGTGCCGACGCAGACGAAGTGCACGTCGCCGAAGGCGCCCGCCTCCTCGAAGGAGGTGGTGAAGCGCAGCCGGCCGGCGTCGAGGTTCTTCTGCAGCAGCTCCGGCAGCCCGGGCTCGAAGAAGGGCACCCGGCCGTCGGACAGCGCGGCGACCTTGGCCTCGTCGACGTCGAGGCCGAGCACCTCGAAGCCGAGCTCGGCCATGCAGACGGCGTGCGTGGCACCGAGGTAGCCGGTGCCGATGACGGTCAGGCGTGGGGGCACGGGTCCTCCGGGTGCGCGGTCGGGACCGCGACGCTAGAGCAGGCGGCCCGGACGCGTGCCGAGGTCGGCCGAGCGCGGGGGCGACGTGCGCCACACCGGCCCGGCGGCACCTCGTCGTAACCCTCTGGTCACATCGGGCAAGCAGGATCTCGGCTCCCTGGAGAGAAGAGTCACTGCGCGTAGTGATTCGAGTCAAACCCCGCCCCAGGCTCGTACCGCCCCGGTTACGGTCAGCGGCGTCCCTGCTCCGACGCCCGCACCACCCGCGCGACCCGCGAGGCCCCGCCGCCGCCGCGAGCCCCGACGAGAGGAAGCCCCGTGAGGGTCAGCGTCTTCGGACTCGGCTACGTCGGCTGCGTGACCGCGGCCTGCCTCGCCAGCGAGGGCCACGAGGTGCTCGGCGTCGAGCCGATGCGCAGCAAGGCCGACCTCATCCGCGCCGGGCGCAGCCCGATCGTCGAGCCGGGCCTGGACGACCTGCTGCTCGCCGCCCGCGAGGCCGGCACCCTCGACGCCACCGACGACGCCGCGGCGGCGATCGCGTGGTCGTCGCTGTCGATCGTCTGCGTCGGCACGCCGTCGCGCGCGAACGGCAGCCTCGACCTGTCGCACGTGCTGGCGGTCGCCGCGCAGATCGGCGTCGCGCTGCGCGACAAGGACGACTTCCACGTCGTCGCCCTGCGCAGCACCATGCTGCCGGGCAGCGTGCTCGACGTCGTCGTGCCGGCGCTCGAGCAGGCCAGCGGCAAGACCGCGGGCACCGGCTTCGGCGTCGCGTTCTGCCCGGAGTTCCTGCGCGAGACGACGGCCATCCGCGACTTCTACGAGCCGCCGTACAGCGTGGTCGGCGTGGTCGACCCGCGCACCGAGGCGGCGCTGCGCGAGCTGCTCGGCTTCCTCGCGGCGCCGCTGCACGTCGTCGACGTGCCGACCGCCGAGGCCCTCAAGTACGCCTGCAACGCCTTCCACGCCGTCAAGGTCACCTTCGCCAACGAGATGGCGCGCGTGTTCCACAGCAGCGGCGTCGACACCCGCCAGGTGATGGACCTGTTCGTGCAGGACACCGACCTCAACATCTCGCCGCGCTACCTGCGCCCCGGCTTCGCCTTCGGCGGCTCGTGCCTGCCCAAGGACGTGCGGGCCCTCACCCACCACGCCCGCAGCCAGGACCAGGACCTGCCGCTGCTGTCGAGCCTGCTGCCGAGCAACGCCACGCAGGTCGAGCAGGCGCTGCTGCGGGTGCTGGCGACGGGGGCGCGGCGGGTCGCCCTGCTCGGGCTGTCCTTCAAGCCCGGCACCGACGACCTGCGCGAGAGCCCCTTCGTCACGCTCTCCGAGCTGCTCATCGGCAAGGGCGTCGAGCTGACGATCTACGACCCGGTCGTGCAGCCCGAGCTGCTCGTCGGCACCAACAAGACCTACGTCGCCGAGCGCCTGCCGCACCTGCACCGGATCCTGCGCAGCAGCGGCCCCGCCGCGCTCGAGGGCGCCGAGCTGGTCGTGCTCGGCACGCACGACGCGACGGCCGTCGACGCCGCCCGGGCCAGCGGCCTGCCGGTGCTCGACCTCACCGGCCGCTTCTCCGCCCGCGACGCCGTGGCGAGCGGCTGGGAGGGCCTCGCGTGGTGAGCCGGCCGCCGAAGGTCCTCATCGTCGTGCAGAACCTCCCGCTGCCGGGCGACCGGCGCGTGTGGCTGGAGTGCCAGGCGCTCGTCGCCGCGGGCGTGCAGGTCTCGGCCATCACGCCGGCCGGCCCGGGCGACCCGGCCTACCAGCTGCTCGAGGGCGTCCACCTCTACAAGTACCCGCCGCCGTCGGCGTCGTCGGGCGCGCTGTCGTTCGTGCGCGAGTTCGCCTACTGCTGGCTGCAGACGCTGCGCCTGGCCGTGCGCGTCAAGCGCGAGCGCGGCTTCCGGGTGCTGCAGGCCTGCAACCCGCCCGACACGTTCTGGGCCCTCGCGCTGCTGCTGCGCCCGCTCGGCGTCCGCTTCGTGTTCGACCAGCACGACCTGTGCCCCGAGGTCTACGACAGCCGCTTCGGCGCCTCCGGCTCGCGCGCGCTGCGCCGCGTGCTGCTCTGGCTCGAGCGGCGCACCTACCGCACGGCGCACCAGGTCATCGTCACCAACGACTCCTACCGCGAGGTGGCCCTCGCGCGGGGCGACGTGCCCGAGCACCGGGTGACGGTGGTCCGCACCGGCCCGGACGGCCGGGCGATGCGCGCCGGCGCGCCGGCTCCCGCGCGCCGCCAGGGCAAGGCGCACCTCGCCGCCTACCTCGGCGTCATGGGGCCGCAGGACGGCGTCGACGTGCTCGTCCGGGCCATCGACCACTTCGTGCACGTGCTGGGGCGCAAGGACACCCACTTCGCGCTCATGGGCTCGGGCGACGCCTGGCAGGAGGTCCGCGACCTCGTCACCGCGCTCGACCTCGACGAGCACGTGAGCATGCCGGGCCGGGTCTCGGACGAGGAGCTCTACGAGACGCTGTCGACGGCCGACGTCGGGCTCAGCCCCGACCCGCCCGGCCCGCTCAACGACGTGAGCACGATGAACAAGACGATGGAGTACATGGCCTTCGGCCTGCCCGTCGTCTGCTTCGACCTCAAGGAGACCCGCATCTCCGCGGGCGACGCCGGCGTCTACGTCGCGGGCGGCTCCGTCCCCGACTACGCCCGCGCGGTCGCCGACCTGCTCGACGACCCCGAGCAGCGCCGCGAGCGCGGGGCGGTCGGCCGCCGCCGCGTCGAGGACGTCCTCGACTGGGAGCACCAGTCGCCGGCGTACGTCGGCGTGCTGCAGCAGGCGCTCGGCGACGACCCGACGGGTGCCCGTCCGGCCGTCGCCGCGCGCGTCGCCTGACCGCCCGCGCCGCCGCTAGGTCGACGCCACCGCCCGCAGCACGTCGAGCCGGGCGGCCCGCCGCGCCGGCAGCACGGCCGCCAGCACGCCGGCGAGCCCGGCGAGCAGCACGAAGGCGAGCACCCGGCCGTACGGCACCGCCAGCTCGGTGATGCCCTGGTCGGCGAGCGCGCGCTGCCCGGCGACGCCGAAGGCGGTGCCGACCGCGACGCCGAGCAGCGCGCCGAACAGCGCCACGACGACGGCCTCGACGCGCACCATCGCGCGGGTCTGGCGCCGCCCCAGGCCGACGGCCCGCAGCAGGCCGATCTCGCGGGTCCGCTCGAAGACGGCGAGCGCGAGGGTGTTGACGATGCCGAGCACCGCGATGAGCACGGACAGGCCGAGCAGCACCGTGACGATGGTCAGCGCGACGTCGACCTGGCCGGCCTGGTCGTCGCCGAACTCGTCGCGGGTGAGCACGTCGACCCCCGGGGAGCCGGTCAGCGCCGCCCGCACGGCGGCCTGCCCGTCGGCGTCGGAGACGCCGTCGGCCAGCGACACCAGCACGAACGTCGCCAGCCGCCCCGAGAAGCGCTCGGCCTCGGCCAGCTCGACGACGTAGTCGCCGACGAAGGCGTTCGGCGCGTAGGTGCCGACGACCTCCAGCTCGGTCGGCTCGCCGCGGGCGAACGTCGCCGGCAGCCGGTCGCCGGGCCCGACGCCGCGGGCCTCGGCCTCGGACTCGCTGAGCAGCAGCTGCCCCGCGGCGAGGTCGTCGACCGAGCCCTCCACCGCGTCGAGCAGCAGGGTGTCGCCGACCGCCGCGCCCGGCACCGCCAGCACGAAGGCCTCCGCGCCGTCGACCTGCGCCGCCTCGCTGCGCAGGGCCGTCGCCGCC
>CANKBT010000279.1 GCA_947479995.1 Frankiaceae bacterium
CCGGGCCAGCGCGATCGCCCGCTCGCGGTCGCCCGCCCACACCGCGCCGGACAGCCCGTAGGGCGTGCCGTCGGCGACCGCGAGGGCCGCCTCGTCGCCCCCGTCGTACGGCACGACGGTGAGCACCGGACCGAAGACCTCCTCCTGCTCGATGCGGGAGCCGGCCTCGGCGACGAGCACCGTCGGCTGCACGAAGAAGCCGGTCGGCAGGTGCTCCGGCTGCTCGGGCCCGCCGGCGACGAGCCGGGCGCCGTCGGCGAGCGCGTCGCGGATGAAGCCGCGGACGGTCTCCTGCTGCCGCCTGCTCACGAGCGGTCCCTGCTGCGTGGCGGGGTCCATCGGGTCGCCGGTGGTCGCGAACGGCACGAAGGCCGCGAGCAGCTCCTCGACCTCGGCGAGCCGGGCGCGCGGCACGACGAGCCGGGTGGTGGCGCTGCACGTCTGCCCGCTGTTGATGAGGCAGCCGGTGAGCGAGCCGGCGACGGCCGCGCCCAGCTCGTCGGCGCTGAGGTCGTCCAGCAGCACCGAGGCGCTCTTGCCGCCGAGCTCCAGCGACGTGCGCTTGGGGGCCGCGGCGGCGAGCTCGGCGACCCGGCGTCCGGCGCGGGTGGAGCCGGTGAACGACACCATGTCGACCGCGCCGTGCCGCACCAGCGCCTCGCCGACCCCGGGCCCGGTGCCGGTGACGAGGTTGAAGACGCCGGCGGGCAGGCCGGCGTCGTGCACGACCTCGGCGAGCACGTACGCGACGCCGGGCACCAGCTCGGAGGGCTTGACGACGACGGTGCCCCCGGCGAGCAGCGTCGGCGCCACCTTGGCGGCGATCTGGTGCAGCGGGTAGTTCCACGGGGTGATGGCGCCGACGACGCCGACCGCCTTGCGCACCAGCAGCGAGTTGCCCGAGCGGCGCTCCCACTCGACCTGGTCGGCGACGTCCTCCATCGAGGCGAAGTCGACGACCGGCAGGCCCGCCTGCACCATGACGGCCACCTGCCACGGCGCGCCCATCTCGGTGCTGGCGTAGAGGGCGACCTCCTGGGCGCGGGCCTTGAGCCCCTCGGCGATCGCGCGGCAGGCCTTGACCCGGTCGTCCAGCGAGGTCGCCGACCACTCCGGCAGCGCGCGGGCGGCGGCGCGGGCGGCGCGGTCGACGTCGTCGGCGGTGCCCTCGGGCACGGTGCCGACGACCTGCTCGGTGAAGGGGTTGGTCACCGGCAGGGTGCCGGTGCCCGTCGACGGGACGAACGCGCCGTCGACGTAGACGGTCTCGCGGGTGTGCTGCAGCGCCGGTGCGGTCGAGGTGGTCACGGGGGCTCCTCAGCTCACGGGGGTCGCGTCGAGGGCCTGCTCGGCCTCGGGCTGGGCGGCGGCGGGCACGTCGTGCCGGCGGCCGCTCACGTGCTCGGCGGTGCGGTGCGCGAGCGCCATGCAGGTGAGCATCGGGTTCGCGCCGGAGGGCGTCGGGAACGCGCTCGTGTCGCCGATCCAGACGCCGGCCGTGTCGTGCAGCTCGCCGGTCGGGCGGCAGACCGACGTCTGCGGGTCGGTGCCCATGCGCGCCGAGCCCATCTGGTGCGCGCTGCCCATGAACAGCCCGCCCGCGCCGATCGGGATCGCGTCGAGCTCGTCGACCCAGGCCTCGACGTCGTCGCCGCGGTGCCAGACCCGCGGCGTCGCGCCGAACCACATCTCCTCGGCGCCGGCCGCGGCGTGCAGGCGCGCCATCGTCCGCAGCCCGAGGCGGTAGCCCGCGACGTCGCGCGGGTCGGTGAGGGCGTACGTGTGCACGGCCTCGCCGTGCTCGTCGAGCGCCACCTCGCCGCCGGCGTGGTCGCGCAGCACGAACAGGAAGTCGCTCATCCGGCCGAGCCTGCTCATGGCCTGCTTGGCCTCGGCGCCGTCGCGCCGGGCGAGCTGGAAGGCGAAGACGCCGGTGTAGAACTGCGAGCCCTCGACGAGGAAGCCGTAGCCGTCGCCGAGGTCGCGGAACTCGTCCATGATCGCGGCCTGCGGCGGGCCCCACCAGGCGTCCTGCGGCTCGGGGTAGACGCCGAAGATGCCGGCGCTCGGGTGCAGGTAGAGGTTCTTGCCGACAGCCGGGCCGCCGATGCCGGAGCGCAGCAGCAGCGCGGGCGTCTCGAGCGCCCCGCACGCCACGACGACCTGGGGCGCGTCGACCGTCACCCGTCGCGTCTCGCCGGTGTCGTGGTCGGTCCACGTCGCCGCGACGCCGCACGCCCGGCCGTCGCTCGTGCAGACCTGGTCGGCCCGGGTGTCGGCGAGGATGACCGCGCCGTGGTCGTACGCGTCGCGCAGGTAGGTGTTGAGCGTGCCGGTCTTGCTGCCGCTCGGGTCGCCGAACTGCGTGTAGCCGGCGGCGACCGGGTCGTACGTCGCCTCGTCGACGTTGCGCACGGCGCGGTGCGTCGACCAGCCGAGCGCCTGCGCGCCCTCGACGATGCGCTGGTGCGGGCCGTTGAGGTCGCTGCACCGGTCGTTGGCGCCCATGCGCGCGAGCACGGCCTCGAGGTGCCGGTCGAACTCGGGGGTGTCGACGTCGGTGAGCCCGTGCTCGACCGCCCACTCGCGCCGCACCTCGGCGCTCGGCTTGACGCAGTTGTGCCAGTTGACGGTCGTGCCCCCGCCGAGGGTCGCGCCGGCGAGCAGGCCGATGTTGCCGTCGGCGGAGACCGACAGCCCGCCGCGGTACATCATCGTCTGGCTCGCCTCGAGCTCGAGCTGGCGGTAGTCGCGCTCGCTCGTGGCGCGCCCGGCCTCCAGCACGACGACCCGCTTGCCCTGCAGGGCGAGCACGCCGGCGATGGTGCCGCCGCCCGCGCCGCTGCCGACCACGACGACGTCGGCCTGCAGCACCTCGCCGTCGGCGGGCACGTGCGTCGTGATGCGCGGCGGGTCGGTCGGCGGGGTGATCTGCGGGCCGGGGTAGCCGTACTCGGCCCAGAACGGGTTGCGGCCCTGCTCGTCCGGCAGCGCGTGCGCGAGCATGCAGGCGCCGCCGCGCAGCGTGGAGATCGCGATGACCGCCTCGGGGGCGAGGGCCATCGCGGTGGCGAGCAGGCCCTCGCGGGTCGCCCGGCCCTGGTGGGCGAAGCCCAGCTGCGCCAGCCCGTCGAGCAGCTCGGCGATGCCCGCCTGGTCGGCCTCGGGCAGCGTCTGCAGGAACTCGAGGAGCGCGACGTCGGCGCCGACCGCGCTGCCGGGCGTCTCCCAGAAGGCGGGGTCGCCGCCCTCCGGCACGGGCAGCGCCGGCACCGCGGTGTCGACGAGGGCGGTGAGCACCGCGCGCTGGGCGGGGGTCAGCTCGGCCATGGGGGCTCCTGGGGTCGGGAGGGTGACCGCGGTCACGTGCCGCGAGCAGCGTCGCACGACCGCCGGGGGCGGGCGAGGGCGGCGCTCACCCCGCCCGCGAGTCGCGCGGCAGCAGGCCCCGCGGCACGTACAGCCCGCGCCGCTGGGCACGGACGGCGGCCACCGTGCGGGTGTCCGCGTCGAGCTTGACCAGGAGGTGCTCGACGTGGGTGGCGACGGTGCGCGGCGTGACGCCCAGGAGCCTCGCGACGTCCGCGTTCGCCCGGCCCTCGACGAGCAGGCCGAGCACCTCGAGCTCGCGCCGGGTCAGCCCGGCGAGGTCGCCGGGCGGCGAGAGCACGACGACGGCCGCCACCTGGCTGCCGCAGTCGGGCGGCACGGCCAGCACGCTGACGCGCAGGTAGGCGCCGGGGTCCGGCAGGGGCAGCAGGAAGGTGGTCGACGGGCCGTCGTGCAGGCCGCGCGCGGTCTCCAGCAGGGGCGACGGCGGCACGAGGGCGTCGTGGCCGGGCAGGCCCGGCAGCGGAGCCGTGCGGCCGTCGCGCCCGAGCAGGACCCCGCTCGTCGCGCGGTGCACCGTGCGCACGGCGACGGCGAGCGCACGCACCGGGTCGACGGCGAGCGCCAGCACTCCACCGAGGGCGGACAGCAGTGCGCGCGCGTCGTCGGACGGGGCCTCCGCCGACTCGGTGAACAGGCCGAGGAAGCCCACGTGCTGCCCGCCGGGTGCGAACAGCGACATGCCGAGGCCCTCGTGCAGGCCCGCGGGCAGCAGGCACTCGGACCACGAGCGCAGGGCCTCGGCCGGCACGGGGAGGTCCGCGACGCGCAGCGGGACCGCCGAGCGGTGCAGGCCGAGCTGCTCGATGTCCTCGACGAGCACGGGCCCGTCGAGGTACGTCGCCGTCCGGCGGTCCCACCCGGTGCTGGCGAGCGAGCGGTGCCCCTGGTGCTCGTCGTCGCGCACCGCGACCCAGGCGCCGTCGAACGGCAGCAGCCGGTGCAACGGCTCGAGCAGCGCGGCGACCCGCACCTCCGGGGCGTCGTGGGAGGCGGCGATGCCGGCCACGTCACCGGCGATGGCCACGGCGTCCAGGGCGTCCAGGGCGTGCTGCACGGTGCGCTCCCTGCCGGGCGGCGACGGCGTCGCAGACCGGACATGTCGGTCGTC
>CANKBT010000280.1 GCA_947479995.1 Frankiaceae bacterium
ATGCCGTTGAGCAGGCGCAGCCGGCGGGCGCCGTCGAGCACGACGAGCAGCGGGGTGAACGCCACCGCCTGCTGGCCCTCGGCCGCCGCCCGGCGCGACTCGAGCTCGCGCGCCAGCTCGCCGATGCGCCGGGCCGTCGTCTCGTCGTCGTTGCCGACGCGCGACAGCACGCCCGAGTCGGCGTCGGCGCGCACGTGCGGCAGCCAGCGCACCCACTGCCAGCGGTCGGCGGACGCCGCGTCCGACAGCACGGTGATCTGCAGCTCGGCCGACGAGTGCAGCGCGGCGACCTGGGCGACGACCCAGCGCGCGGTGGCGTGCGCCGCCTCGCCCGCCCCGGCGACGCCCGTGACGCCGGCCTTCTCGAGGTCGACGGTGACCGGCACGTCGGCGGCCGTCCACGACAGCGGCCCCTCGTGGCTCTCGCGCTGCGGGTCGCGCAGCAGCACCTCGCTCGGCACGTCGGCCGTGCCGACGCGGGCGACCAGCCAGTCGGTGTCGGCGCGCCGCCGCTCCCACAGCCGGGCGCGCGGGCCGGTGGCGATGAGCAGCACCTCGGCCGGGTCGGGCACGTCGCGACGGCGCGCGGCCCGCTCGGCGACGAGGGCCTCGAACGCCGCCTGCTCGATGGCGGCCGACCGCGCCTCGAACTCCCGGGTCTGGTTGAGGAAGCGCTCGCGCATGCCGCGACGGCCCTGCGAGAAGTTCGCGATGATCATGAGCGGCGACATCGCGATGAACAGCAGCGTGTACGGCCGCTTGGTGATCGCGAACATCATCGCGCCCATGAGGACCGGCGCCAGCAGCATGAGCAGCGGGAAGCCCTGCTTCTCCGGCCGCTGCGGCGCGCGGGGGAGCGCGAACTCCGTGGTGCGCGGCTCGGGCAGCAGGCGGGGCGGCCGGTTGAAGTCGACCGTGGCGCCGGCCGGGGTCGGCGACAGCGAGGCGTCGGCGGGCGTGACCGGGGCGAGGTCGAGCACGACGGCGCCGACGGTGAGCGCCGTGCCGGGCTCCCAGTCCTCGGGCTCGTCGAGCGGCAGGCGGTCGAGGCCGACGAGCGGCCGGTCCTCGGCGGGGTCGACGCTGACGTGCGGGCTGGCGACGGCGCTCAGGGCGGCGTCGGCCTCGCGGCGGCGTCGGCGCCGGCGCAGGCGGCGGCGCGTCACCGGGGCGAGGGCCTCCTCGTCGCGGCGGGCGACGACGATCGGGCCCTCGAGCGGCGTGCCGCGCGGCGGGGCCGGCAGCTGGGCGCCGAGCACGGCGTCGTCGGGCCGCACGACGACCGTGCCGTCGGCGCGCACGTCGACGCGCACGGCCACCTCGGGCAGCGACGGGTCCTGCAGCACGAGGCTGCCGGCCGCGCCGGTGCCCACGGCGTGCGTGCCGATGCCCAGGCGCACGACCTGCCCGGCGCCGGGGCCGGAGCTGACGCGCAGCTCGACGACGCCGTCCGGCTCGCGCAGCACGTCGGGCAGCGGGCCGCCGACGCCGACGACCGCGCCGTGCCGCAGCGCGCTCGCGGCGACCGGCTCCGCCGGGTCGAGCGCCGTGCCGCCGAGCCAGAGCTGCGGCGGCGCCGCGCGGCCGGGGCCGTCGGCGAGCGCGGTGGCGCCGACCACGCCGAGGTGCGCGCGGCCCGGGGCGACCGCGACGGGGCCGGCGACGCCGAGGCGCGCCCCGAGGCCCTCGGCGACGTCGCCGACGCGGGCGTCGTCCTCGCAGTCGACGGCGAGGTCGAGCGACCGGCCGTTCGCGGGCGAGACGGCCGTCAGCAGCAGTCGCACGGGCGCAACCTCTCGGGGCGGGGGAGCACCATCCTGTCACCGCGCGGGTGCGCAGCGGAGCCGTGCGGACTACGCCGTGCGCCGCCCGAGCGCGGCCGGCGCGACGCCCGCGAGCGCCTCGAGCGGCACGAAGGGCACCGGCCCCTCGGTGCGCGTGCCGAGGGCGAGCAGCCGCGAGCCGGCGACGACGTACGCGCGCTCCGACGTCACCACCCGCTCCTCGACCTGCAGCGTCGTGCGGTACGCGACGGGCGCGCCGTCCACGACGAGCCGCTCGAGGCGGTCGTCGCGGCCGCCGCCGAGGTCGAGCGGGGCGGCCCGGTCGACCTCGACGTCGAGCTCGGCCATCGTCTCCTCGAGGTGCTGCCGCCGGCTGTACGGCAGGGCCCCGACCAGCAGCCCGCCGGCGCCGCGCGGCCCGCGCACCGGCACGCGCAGCACCACCCCGCGCGAGGTGCGCTGCAGGCGCAGCTCGAGGCGCACGACGTCGGGGAAGCTGCTGCACGCCAGGCTCGCGGGCTGCTCCGGCGCGGTCTGCTGCAGGCCGGTGCGGGTGAGGACGGCGCGCACCGCGAGCGGCAGGCGGCTCGGGGTGGTCACCGCACGGCCGGCCCCGCGGCGGGGGCGAGCGCGTGCGTGCGGGGGGTCACGCCGCGACTATGTCGGACTCCACCCGGTCTGCGGGGCACTCCAGGTGAACACCGCCGTGCAGCCGTCGCGCACGTCGTCGCCGAGCGCGGCGCCGAGGTCGCCCACCGCCCCGAGCCACTGCGCCCACAGCCGCTGCCCGAGCACGGCGTCGTCGACCCCGGGACGGCCGGCGTACGCGCTCAGCGCGGGGAGCAGCGCCTGCCAGTCCTCGGCGCGGACGGGCCGCGCGCCGAGGTCGACCCAGGCCTCGCGCCGGCCGCCCTCGACGGCCGAGGCGAGCAGCGCGGACAGGGCCGACTGCGCCAGCACGGCGTCGGCGAGCCGGCCGCTGCCGGCCGAGGCCGCCGCGCGCAGGGCGGCGGCGGAGTGGGCGGTGAGCGCGGCGCGCAGGCGCGCGAGGCCCTCGTCGCCGGCCAGCGCCAGGCCCGCCACGACGACGACGCGCGCGGGCTCGGCCAGGGGCGCCGGGGGCAGCGGCGCGCCCGCCGCGTCGCGGAGCCCGCGGGCCACCCGCCCGGACGGCTCGGGCACGGGCGCGTTGACGCTGGCGTCGAGGCCGTGCAGCCAGGCGGCGAGCACCTGGGCGAGCGCGGGGCCGGCGGCGGGGGCGGCGGCCGGGTCGAGCCGGGCGAGCAGGTCGGCGACGACCGTCGCGGCGGCGTGCGCCCGGGCCTCCTGCGCCGCGGGGTCGAGGTCGGGGTCGTCGAGGACCTGCCAGGCGGTGGTGGCCTGGCCGAGCAGGTCGCCGAGGCGGGCTCCGCCGTCGGCCCAGGCGCGCGCCAGCCAGTGCGCGCGCCGCGGGGGGCCGCCGGCGGTGAGCCAGGCCAGGGCGGCCTCGGGGTGGTCGGCCAGCGCGTGCAGCACGCCCGCCGCGGGGTCGAGCGCCGCCCCGCGCTCCTCGCCCTCGAGGCCCAGCCAGCTGCCGCCGGGCAGGGCCGCGGGCGCGGGGGCCGCACCGGCCCGCTCCTGCTCCTCGAGGGCGTCGGCGAGGCCGACGAGCACCTCGGCGGGCAGGCGGCCGGCGGCGAGGAAGGACACGGCGGCCCGCTCGGCCGGCGTGCCGGTGACGGCGAGGGCGCGCCCGCGCTCGGCGCCCTGCTCGGCCCAGCCGTTCGCGGCCGTGCGCGCGGCGCGGCGCACGAGGCGTGCGAGCCGGGTCGCCGGCTCCGCGGCCGCGGGGGAGGCGGCGCCGAGCTCGCCGCAGGCGGCGAGCAGGCGCACGAGCCCGGGGCCGCCGAGGGCGTCGAGCAGGGCGGCGGCGACGACCGGGTCGTCGGCCCAGCGGTCGAGCCGCTCGTGCAGCCGGCGCACGGGGGTCAGTGGGTCGGTGCCCGTGCCGACGGCGGCGGCGAGCCCGGCCAGCGCGGCGCCGAGGCGCTCGCGGGTGGCCTGCCCGTCGTCGACGCGCACCTCGTAGCGCACCGGCGCGGTCAGCGCGTGCTCGTCGCCGCCGCTCACGGCGACGGCGAGGTCGACGCGGGCGTGCAGGTCGCCGGCGCGCGCCCGGAAGCCGTCGGCCCACACCGGCACCCGGCGCAGCGAGGGCAGCTCCTCGTGCGCCCGGGCGGCGAGGAGCTGGAGCGCGGCGGCGCGGTCCTGCGCGACGGTCGACAGCGCGTCGAGGCGCACGGCGGCGTCGCGGGCGGCCGGCACGTCGAGCTGCACGGTGATCACGGCGCGGCGTCCGCGACGTCGTAGACCGCGGGGTTGCCGCGCGGGTCGTCGGCGGGCACCCGCGGCTCGCGGCCCTCCGCGGCGGCCAGGGCGCGCAGGTGGTCGGCCGCCTCGAGCAGGCCCGCGTGCAGCGACCGGCCGTCGGCGTCGAGCGCGGCGACGGTGTCGCCGGCGGCCGGCTCGCTCACCCAGGCGCCGCTGAGCACCGAGGCGATCGCGTGCGTCGGCGTGCCGCCGCCCGGCGACACCGCCGCGAGCGCCTCCTCGGCCTCGGCCACGGCGGCCCGCAGCACCTGCAGGCGCAGGTTGGGCACCAGCTCGTCCGGCACGTGGGGCTCCTGTCTGCGACGTCCGTGCCTTCGTACCCCGGGGAGCCCGTGGACGGGCGGTC
>CANKBT010000281.1 GCA_947479995.1 Frankiaceae bacterium
GAGGTCGACGAACAGCACGACCGGCGTGCGGTCGGCGTGCAGCACGAGCTGCTCGAGGCGGTCGCGCAGGAGCACCCGGTTGGCCAGGCCGGTGAGCCGGTCCTGCAGCGCCGACGCCGCGAGCTCGGCTTGCGCGCGGCGGGCCTCCGTGACGTCGGAGAGCAGCGCGAGCGAGCCCTCGCCGTCGGCGTCGTCGAGCCAGGGCGCCGCCGACACGGCGAGGTGGCGCGTCTGCCCGTCCGGGTGCGAGTAGGTCAGCTCGTAGCGCTCGCTGCCGCGCTGGCGCCGGGTGGCGAGGCGCACGGACATCGCCGCTGCGTCGCGGGCGTCGAGCAGGTCGACGGCGCGGCGGGCGTAGACCTCCTCCAGCGGGACGCCGAGGATGGCGGCCACGCGGCCGTTGGCGTACTGCGTGCGGCCGTCGGCGCTGACGGCCCAGATGCCCTCCTGAGCGGTCTCGGCGAGCGTGCGGTAGCGCAGCTCGCTGCGCCGCAGCGCCTCCTCGGCCTCGACCCGCTCGGTGACGTCGACGAGGTTGCAGACGATGCCGCCGATGCTGCTGTCGCGCATGTCGCGGCACGTCTCCTCGACCCAGCGCCACGCGCCGTCGCCGGTGCGGACGCGCAGCAGCATGGTGACGCTGCCGCCGTCCCGGACGACGGAGGCGTACGCCTGCTGCGCCGCCGGGGGGTCGTCCGGGTGCACGAGGTCCCAGCCGCACCCGGCGAGCAGGTCGCCGGGCTCGTGCCCGAAGAGCCGCCGGACGGCCGGCGACACGTGGAGCAGCGTCCCCTCCGCGTCGCCGACCAGGGCGAGGTCGTGGGACAGCCGGGCGAAGGCGGTCAGCATCTCGTCCTGCCGCTGGCGGGCGCGCTCGGAGGCGCGCACCGCGCGGAGGTCCGTGACGTGCCCGGCGAGGCCCACCAGGCCGCCGCCCGCGTCGCGCACGACGCCGGCGTCGACGCGCACCGGCAGGGGGCTGCCGTCACCGTCGCGCAGCACGCGCTCGCAGCTGCCCGACTCCCCCGCACCGCCGAGCAGCGCGGCCAGGAGGACCGCGGCCTCTCCGCTGTCGTCCTCGTGGCCGACCTGGGCGACGTGCCTGCCGAGCAGGTCCTCGCGGCTGCGGCCGAGCAGCCGGCACAGGGCGTCGTTCACCCGGTCCAGGCGGCCGGCGAGGTCGGTCCCGGCCTGCGGGACCGCGGAGCGCTCGAAGCGGGCCTCGTACTGCTCTCGGGCCCAGGCTGCGCAGGACGCGCCACCTGGTGCTCTTCCGGTGTCCCCGCCGCTGTCGGGCGGGGTCGTGCAGGGGGTGTCCACGGGGGTCCAAGCGTCGGGGCAGGGCCCTAGTGGAGCAGCACTCCGACCCCGGAAGGCCGTGCACAGCGCGCGACCCCCGCATGGCGGGCAGTGAGCAGGTCACCCGTGGGCGGTGCCCGGTGCGGCGGACTAGTCCGTCCGGACGGGTGCACGTCGCCCGGCTCGGCCAGGTGCACCTCCTGCCGCCGTACCGCGTGCCTGTGCCCTTCCGACGGTCCTCGGGGCCGGCGCTCCAGACCGGCCGTGCCGCGGGACGACGGGCCCGGCGTCAGCACGAGCCGGCGCCGCGACCGCGGCGGCGACGCAGGGCCGGGCAGCGCCCCGGGCCCCACACGAGGAGCACCACGATGGCCCAGCACGCACGCACCCAGCGCACGCTCAAGACCAAGCTCGCCGCCACCGGCGCCGTCGTCACCGCCGGCGCCGCGCTCCTGTCCGGCGGGATCTACGCCGGGTGGAGCTCGGTCGGCACGGTCGACCAGGGCCTGGAGTCCGTCGACCTCAGCGCCGGCTTCGTCGAGACCGGCGGGGGTGACAGCGTCTTCGACCAGATCGGCGAGCTCTGGCCCGGCGACCACTGGACCCGCTACGCCACCCTGGCGAACACCGGGTCCGTGCCGCAGGTGTTCACGGTGAAGGTCGACACGCTGGAGGACCGGCTGACCGAGCCGGCCGACGGGATGAGGGTGGCCCTGCGCACCTGCCAGACGCCCTTCGTCGAGGGGCACTGCGAGGCCGGCGACTCCATGCCCGACGGCGAGGGCGGGTGGGTGCTGGACCCCGACGACGACTCCGTCGAGGTCCTGGCCGAGAGCTGGATCACCGACGCGGGCATCTTCGGGGCGAACGTGCCCGTCGGCGCGGGGAGCCAGGTCTTCTTCGAGGTGGACTACCGCTTCGCGGCCTCCGACGGGGCGCAGCCGCTGTTCCAGGGCCAGGCGGACACCGCGGTCCTCACCGCCCGCTCGCTGACGGCCGGCGCGTCCGGGACCGACCGCACCGACGGCTGACCGCCCGTCCGGGGTGGGGGCCCGCGCGGCTCCCACCCCGGACGACACGCCCCCAGGAGGGACCGTGCTCCCGCTCGCCCGTCGCGCCCTGCGCGCCGTCCTCACCACCGCGCTCGTGCTCGCGGCGCTCGCCGTCGGCACCGGGGCGGTGCTCGCCCGGCTCGACCACGTCCGCTTCGCGACCGTGCTCAGCGGGTCGATGGCGCCGGCGATCGGCGTCGGCGACGTCGTGGCCGGCACGCCCGTCGACGCGGACGACGTCGCGGTCGGCGACGTCGTCCTGTTCGTGCCGCCCGCGCCGTGGACGACGCCGGGCGGCCGGCCCGTCGTCCACCGGGTCGACTCCGTCGAGGTCGACGACGGCGTGCTCGAGCTCCGGACGCGCGGCGACGACAACCCCGAGGCCGACCCGTGGACGCTCGACGCCCGCCGGACGACGCTGTTCGCCCTGCGCGGCCAGTCGGCCGTGCTCGGCGACGTCGTGCGGCTCGGCCCGGCCGCCGTCGCCCCGCTGCTCTGGACGGTCCCGGTGCTCGCGCTGGGCGCGCACCTCCTGCGCCGCATCTGGTGGCCGCGGCCCGCGGCGGCGCACGCCCGCTGACGCCCGCCGGGGCGTCACCGGCTCTGCCGCACGGGCCCTGGTCAGGTCCTTGGACGTCCACGTACACTGCGGTTCACATCGAGCCCGGGAGCCCTGTGAGCGCCGACCTGCACGTGCCGGTCCACCCCGTCCGCTTCGTCACGAGCGCCAGCCTGTTCGACGGCCACGACGCGGCGATCAACATCATGCGGCGGGTGCTGCAGAGCCAGGGCGTCGAGGTCGTGCACCTCGGCCACGACCGCAGCGTCGAGGACGTCGTCACCGCCGCGCTGCAGGAGGACGTGCAGGGCGTCGCCGTCAGCTCCTACCAGGGCGGGCACGTCGAGTACTTCACGTACCTCAAGGAGCGCCTCGTCGAGGTCGGTGCCGGCCACGTGCAGGTCTTCGGCGGTGGCGGCGGCGTCATCGTGCCCGAGGAGATCGCGCTGCTGCGCGAGCGCGGCGTGCGCATCTTCGCGCCGGAGGACGGCCAGCGCCTCGGACTCGCCGGCATGATCAACGAGCTCGTCCGCGCCTGCGACGTCGACCTCGCCGCCGAGCCGCCCGCGCTCGACGCGGTGCTCGCGGGCGACCCCGTGGCGCTCGCCCGCGCGGTCACGGTGCTCGAGGCCGGCCGCTCCCCCGAGCTGGCCGCCGCCGTGCGCGAGCGGGCGCGCGCCGTGCCGGTCCTCGGCATCACCGGCACCGGGGGCTCGGGCAAGAGCTCGCTCACCGACGAGCTGCTGCGGCGCTTCCGCCTCGACCAGGAGGACAAGCTCCGCATCGCCGTGCTGGCGGTCGACCCGACGCGGCGCAAGGGCGGCGGCGCGCTGCTCGGCGACCGCATCCGCATGAACGCGCTGACCGGCGACACGGTCTTCTTCCGCTCGCTGGCGACGCGCACCGGCGGCGCCGTGCCGGAGCACCTCGACGACGTCGTGCTGGCCTGCCGCGCGGCCGGCTTCGACCTCGTCGTCGTCGAGACGCCCGGCATCGGCCAGGGCGACGCGTCGATCCTCGACGTCAGCGACGTCGCGCTCTACGTCATGACGCCGGAGTACGGCGCGGCCTCGCAGCTCGAGAAGATCGACATGCTCGACCACGCCGACGTCGTCGCGGTCAACAAGTTCGAGCGGCGCGGCGCCGAGGACGCGCTGCGCGACGTCGCGCGCCAGGTCGTGCGCAACCGCGCGGCCTTCGGCGCCCGGTGGCAGGACATGCCGGTCTTCGGCACGAGCGCCGCGCGCTTCAACGACGACGGCGTCACCGCGCTCTACCAGCACGTGCGCGGCCTGCTCGCCGAGCGCGGCCTGCCGGTCGGCGAGGGCGTGCTGCCGGAGGTGACGACGCGGACCTCGACGGGCCTGACGAGCGTGCTCCCCGCGTCGCGCGAGCGCTACCTCGCCGAGATCAGCGAGACGGTGCGCGGCTACCACGCCACCACCGCCGCGCAGGCCGAGCGCGCGCGCCGCCGGCAGCACCTGCGCACCGCCCGCGCGCTCGTCGCCGACCCCGCCGAGCTCGACCGGCTGCTCGAGCAGGAGCCCCTCGAC
>CANKBT010000282.1 GCA_947479995.1 Frankiaceae bacterium
CAGGCCGAGGCGCGGGTGGCGCGGCGGGCGCGCGGGTGGCGCTCGGCCGCCCCCCACGTGCGACCGTCGCGGCGCGCCGGGGCGGGAGCGGCGGCGGGGCGGAGGTCGGTGCAGGTGCTCATGGGGGCTCCTCGGGTCCGAACGGACGTTCGATCGAACGTCTGAGCGAAGTTGTACCCCAGTACTCCGACAGAGTCACGACACGTTCGAACAGGTGTTTGATCCGACACCCCGATCGCGTTAGCGTCCGGCTCGCGATCACAGGGGCGCACACCCCTCCCCACCAGCACAGGAGCGCGACGTGGCCAAGCCGAGCCGAGCAGCAGCGACCGGCGCCGAGGGCGCCCTCGACAACGTGCGCGACCTGCCCGACGGCCCCGCCGACGAGGCCGGCCTCACCCCGCGCCAGCGCAAGGTGCTCGAGGTGATCCGCGACTCCGTCGAGCGCCGCGGCTACCCGCCCACCGTCCGCGAGATCGGCGAGGCCGTCGGCCTGACGAGCACGTCCAGCGTCAGCCACCAGCTCTCGACGCTGCAGAAGAAGGGCTTCCTGCGCCGCGACCCGTCGCGCCCGCGCGCGGTCGACGTCCGCATGCCCGGCGAGCAGCCGCCCCCCGCCGAGACCGCCGCCGAGCGCGAGGCGCACCCCACCCCGGCGTACGTGCCGGTCGTCGGCCGGATCGCCGCCGGCGGGCCGATCCTCGCCGAGCAGGCCGTCGAGGAGGTCTTCCCGCTCCCCCGCGAGCTGGTGGGCACCGGCACGCTGTTCCTGCTCAAGGTGGTCGGCGACTCGATGGTCGACGCGGCCATCGCCGACGGCGACTGGGTGGTCGTGCGCCAGCAGCCCAACGCCGACAACGGCGACATCGTCGCGGCCATGATCGACGGCGAGGCGACCGTGAAGACCTTCAAGCGCCGCGACGGCCACGTCTGGCTGCTGCCGCACAACCCGGCGTACGCGCCGATCCCCGGCGACGACGCCGTCGTGCTGGGCCGCGTCGTCACCGTGCTGCGGAAGGTCTGAGCCCTACGCCGGCAGGTGCGCGAGCACGACCCGCCGGCCGTCGGGGTCGACGAGCGTGAGGCCGGTCGCCGCCCAGTAGGGGTTGTCGGCCGGCACGCCGGGGCCCAGGCGCTCGCGGAGCGCGTCGACGTGCGCGGGCGTCGGCACGTACAGCACGAGCAGGTCGTCGCCGGTGCTCGGCAGCGGCGCAGGGCCGCCGGCGGTGAGCTCGAGCTGGCCGCCGCCGGGCAGCGCGAAGAAGACGAGGTCGTACGGCGTCGCGAGGTGCGGCCCGTCGACGGGCAGGCCGAGCAGGCCGCCGTAGAAGGCGACCGCGGCGTCGAGGTCGCGCGTCGGGTGGGCGACGCGCACCCGCAGCCACGGCGTCGGGTCGGTCTCGACGAGCTCGAGCGCGCCGGTGATGCGGTCGCCGTCGAGCCGGCAGTCGCCGCGCCCGACCTCGGTCGAGCCGGTGCGCAGCAGGTGCGACCACGCCAGCGCGAGGTCGCGGCCGTCGCGGCGGCCGGTGACGGCGCCCGCGACGACGTCGTCCCCCGCGCACGTGCCGGTGACCACGCCCTCGCGGTCCTCGACGAACGACCAGGTGCGGCCGTCGCCGGTGAAGCGCCGGCCGGTGAGGCTCAGGAGCCGTACGCCGCGAGGTCGGACGCCAAGCCGTGGCCGACGCGCGCCTGCAGGTGCGTGCCCTCGGCCTCGTGCTCCTCGGTGAGCACCTCGCCCTCGTCGTGGATGCGCGACACGAGCGCCCCCTCGGCGTACGGCAGCAGCACGTCGACGAGCACGTCGGGGTGCGGCACCTCGTCCTCGAGCACCTGCAGCAGCTCGGGCAGGCCCTCGCCGGTCAGCGCCGAGGTGAGCACGACGTGCTTCTCGCGGCGCTGCAGCCGGCCGAGCACGAGCGGGTCGGCGAGGTCGCACTTGTTGACGACGACGACCTCCGGCACGTCGCTCGCGCCGATGTCGGCGAACACCTCGCGGACGGCCGCGAGCTGGCCCTCGGGGTCGGCGTGGCTGCCGTCGACGACGTGGAGCACGAGGTCGGCCGCGGCCACCTCCTCCAGCGTCGAGCGGAAGGCCTCGACGAGCTGGTGCGGCAGCAGGCGCACGAAGCCGACGGTGTCGGTGAGGGTGAACTCGCGGCCGCTCGGCGTCTCGGCCTTGCGCACCGTCGGGTCGAGGGTGGCGAACAGCGCGTCCTCGACGAGCACGCCCGCGCCGGTGAGGCGGTTGAGCAGCGAGCTCTTGCCGGCGTTGGTGTAGCCGGCGATGGCCACCGACGGCACCCGGTTGACCACCCGCGACTGGCGCTTGGTGTCGCGGGCGGTCTTCATCTCGGCGATCTCGCGCGCCAGCTTGGCCTTGCGGCTGCGGATGCGGCGGCGGTCGGTCTCGATCTTGGTCTCACCGGGGCCGCGGGTGCCCACGCCGCCGGAGCCGGAGCCGCCGGCGCCACCGCCCTGGCGCGACAGCGACTCGCCCCAGCCGCGCAGGCGCGGGAGCATGTACGTCATCTGCGCCAGCTCGACCTGCGCCTTGCCCTCCCGGCTGCTGGCGTGCTGGGCGAAGATGTCGAGGATCAGCCAGGTGCGGTCGATGACCTTCACCTTGAGGACGTCCTCGAGCTTGCGCAGCTGGCCGGGGGTGAGCTCGCCGTCGCAGATGACGGTGTCGGCGCCGGTGGCGATCACCGCGTCGCGCAGCTCCTTGGCCTTGCCCGAGCCGACGTACGTCGCGGGGTCGGGCTTCTCGCGCCGCTGCGCGAGGCCCTCGAGCACCTCGCAGCCCGCCGTCTCGGCGAGGGCCTGCAGCTCGGCGAGGGAGTTGCGCGCGCCGATGGCGTCGCCGTACGGGTAGACGCCCATGAGCACGACGCGCTCGAGGCGCAGCTGGCGGTACTCGACCTCGGTGACGTCCTCGAGGTCGGTGCGGATGCCGGCGACGCGACGCAGGCCCGAGCGGGCCTCGAGGTCGAGGTCGCCGGTGGTCGGGTCGGCCGGCTCGGCCCGGACGTCGTCGGGCAGCAGGTCGTCGTCGAAGGTGATCGTGGCGTCGTCGAGTGCAGTCATCGACTGGTCAACGCGCTTCAGCGGCTCGGTCATCCCCGTCAGGGTGGCACGGCCGGCACCTGCCGTTCACCTGCATTCGCCACCCTGCCGTCGTGACGCTCACCCGACGCACCCTCCTCGCGGGCGGTACGGCCGCCGGCGCCCTGCTCGTGGCCGGCGCGCACGGCGCGCTCGCCGCCCCGCTGCGCGGCCTGGACGGCACGACCAGCCGCGCCAGCCGGCTGTTCCCCGGCACCCGCCTCGCGCACGCCGACCTGCACAACCACACGCTCTACAGCGACGGCGCGGGCAACCCGGCCGACGCCTTCGCCTCCATGCGCACCGCCGGCCTCGACGTCGCCGCGCTCACCGACCACGCGACGGTCGGCAAGGCGCTGCCCGGCGAGGTCCGCGAGATCACCTGCGCGGGGCCGGAGGGCTGCTCGCTGGCGGGCATCGACGAGGACAGCTGGCAGGCGTCGCGCGGGCTCGCCGACGGCGCCGACGCGGCCGGGCAGTTCACCGCGATCCGCGGCTTCGAGTGGTCGAGCCCCACGCTCGGCCACGTCAACGTGTGGTTCAGCGAGACGTGGATCGACGTGGCGCTCACCGGCGGCGTCGTCTCCGGGGCGGGCCTCGGGCAGTTCCTGCACGACGTGCCGGGGCTCGGCCCGGTCGTGAGCGGGCCGCTCGACGACGCCGTGCGCGCGCTGCCCGTGCCCGGCGCCGGCATCGGGATGTCGCTGTTCCACGACTGGCTCAAGGCCGACCCGGCGCGCGCGGTGCTCGGCGGCGGCGCGGACGCGATCGCCGGCTTCAACCACCCCGGGCGCGAGCCGGGCCGGTTCGCGAACTTCCAGTACGACCAGGCGCTGCGCGACCGGGTCGTCTCGCTCGAGGTGTTCAACCGCGGCGAGGACTACCTGTTCGAGGGGCTCGACGACGGCTTCGCCTCGCCGATCGCCGAGTGCCTCGACGCCGGGTGGCGCGTCGGCCTGACCGGCGTCACCGACGAGCACGGCACCGACTGGGGCTTCCCCGACGGCAAGGGCCGCACCGGGCTGTGGGTCTCGGAGCTGACGCGCGCCGGCGTGCGCGAGGCGATGGAGTCCCGGCGCTTCTTCTCGACCCGGCTGCGCGGGCTGCGGCTCGACGCCTCGCTCCAGGGCGTGCGCATGGGGCAGTCCGTGCCGCACCGTTCGGGCCCGGTCACCCTGCGGCTCGACGTCGACCGCGGCGCCGAGTGGGTCGGCAAGGAGCTGGTCGTGCAGGTGCTGCAGACCGACCGGCCGCTCCCCCGCGTGGTGCACCAGGAGGCGGTCGTCGTCGGCCCGGTGCTGTCGCTGACCTTCCCGGTCGACGCCGCCGACGGCGCGTGG
>CANKBT010000283.1 GCA_947479995.1 Frankiaceae bacterium
CCGAGGCGGGCGCGGCGGATCCGCGCGTCGAGGTCCTCGACCACCTCCCGGACGCGCTCCTCGGAGCGCAGCCCGGCGAGGCGGCCGGGCAGGTCCTCGACCTCCTTGGCGAGCGCCAGCGCCGGCGGCAGCAGCGCGCTGACCGGCAGTCCCTCGCGCAGGGCCTTCTGCCGCACCCAGGCCAGCTCGTCGCCCGCCTCGCGCGGCAGCGGCTTCCCGGCGCCGGGCAGGCCGTCGAACGCCCCGCGCGCCTGCGCCTCGCGCACCTGCCGCTCGACCCAGGTCTCGAACGAGACCCCCGGCGGCTTGCGCAGGGCGGGCGCGCGCGGGCCCTGCTCCTCCGCCGGGACGTCGCTCACGGGGACGGCGTGCCCGTGCCGCCGCCGGGGCACGCGTACGTTCCGCGGCGTGGGCACCCTGACCTTCGCCACCAACGTCACGCTGGACGGCTGCGTCGACCACGAGGTCGGCGTCGCCGACGAGGAGACGCACGCGTGGTTCACCCGGCTCATGGCCGGCAGCGGCGCGCTGCTGTGGGGCCGCGTCACCTACGAGATGATGGAGGCGCACTGGCCGGCCGTCGCGCGCGGCGACGTCGCAGCGACGCCCGCGGTGCGCGACTGGGCGGTCGCGCTCGAGGCGAAGGCGAAGCACGTGGTCTCGTCGACGCGGCAGGACCTGCCCTGGAGGAACAGCCACCTCGTCCGCGGTGACCTGCGCCGCGGCGTGCAGGCCCTCAAGGACGCCACCCCGGACGGCGTCCTGCTCGGCAGCGTCTCCCTCGCCGCCGCGCTCGACCGGCTCGGCCTCGTCGACGAGTACCGGTTCCTCGTCCACCCGCGGATCGCCGGGCACGGCCCGACCCTGTACGAGAGCGGCCTGCCCGAGGTGCGACGGCTCGAGCTCGTCTCCGCGGAGCCGCTGCGCAGCGGGCCCGTCGCCGTGCACTACCGACGCGAGCGCTGACGCGCCGCGGGTGCGCGCTGGTGGCTCAGCCCGTGGGCACCCGCGTCGCGTCGGCCGACCGCGGGGCCGGCACGGCGCTGCGCCCGCGACCGGCGCGCTTCGCGTCGAGCATCGCGGCGTCCGCGCGGCGGAGCAAGTCGCTCTCGGTGTCACCCGGCTCGGCGACGACGACGCCCGCGGTGGCGCCGACGTGCAGCTCGGCGCCGTGCACCGCGAGCGGCGCGCACACGGCGGCCCGCAGCCGGTCGGCGGCCGCGAGCGCCGCCGCCTCGCTCGCCAGGCCGGGGCACAGGACGACGAACTCGTCGCCACCGAGCCGCGCGACGGTGTCCTCCGGGCGCACTGCGGCGCCGAGCCGGCGCGCCATCGCGACGAGGACGGCGTCGCCCACGTCGTGCCCTCTCGCGTCGTTGACCTCCTTGAAGCGGTCCAGGTCGAGGAACAGGACGGCGAAGCGCTCCTCGTCGGCGGCCAGCCGCGCGAGGGCCGCCTCGAAGCGCTCGCGCAGCACCGCGCGCTTCGGCAGGCCGGTCAGCTCGTCGTGCCGTGCCTGGTGCGCGAGCGCCCGCACGGCGGCACGCCGCTCGGTCACGTCCAGCATCTGGACCGCCCAGCGGTCGTGCTCGTCCGGCAGCGCCGCCAGGGCCACCTGCGCCCAGCAGGTAGCCGCGTCGCCGCGCCGGTGCTCCAGCTCGCCCAGCCACTGGAGCGGCGCCGTCTCGAGCACGTGGCGCAGTGCCGCCTGCCCTCCAGGTGTCAGGTGCGTGCGCCAGTCCGTGCCCTCGAGGTCGGCGACCGGCATGCCCAGCAGGGCGGCCAGCGCCGGGTTGGCCGACGTGAGCCGCAGCGCCCCGTCCTCGCGGCGCTGCACCACGGCGGAGCCGACGAGCGAGGCGTCGCGGTGGCGGCGCAGCTCCTCGGCGCTGGCGTGCGCCGACGCCAGGGCACGCGCCCGCTCCTGGCTGCTGGTCGACAGGCCCAGCGCGACGAGGGCGGTGACGCCCAGGAAGGCCTGCGCCAGCAGCACGCGAGTCTCGGGGTCCGGGACGCCGCCCAGCGCGCCGCCCCCGGTGAGCGCCTGCCACACGACCGGCAGGCTCGACGCGCCGACGAGCGCGGCGACGCACGGAGGAGCCAGCCGCGCGCCCACCCAGACCCACAGCGGCAGCAGGAGGAACGCCGTCGGGGAGCCGTCGCGCAGGGACCCGACGAGGGCGTACGACAGCAGGCCGGAGACGAGCATGAGGCGCGCCTCGTGGGGCGTCACCGCGCTCGCCCGCCAGGCAGTGCGCACGTGCGGGAGCGCCAGCAGCGCAGCGCCGAGGACGGCGGTGCTGACGGCGTTGCGGACGGCGAGCAGCCCGAGGCCGCTGCCGAGGTCGGCGTCGAACCGCCACGCCGCGACGAGTGCGCCGGTGAGTGCGCTGACCGCCGACGACACCACCGCTGCCGCGAGGAGGGCGAGCCCGTCGCGGGCGGTCTGCACCGCGCGCGGCCCGTGCCACCCCCAGCGCCGCACGACGGCCAGGGCGGCCAGCGCGTGCGCGGCGTTGACCGCGCCGAAGAGCAGCGCCGACACCGCGTCGACGCCGGTGGCGGCGTTGGCCGCCGCGACCACCGCCGCCATGCCCAGCGCGGTGAGGGCGCTGCCGCGCCGGGTGGCACTGGCGTGCAGGAGCCACACCCACGTGAGAGCGGCGGCCGGCCACACGACCGCGAGCTGCGAGCCCTCCGCCCGGCTCCAGCGCCCCAGCACGACCGCGAGCACGAGCGCCGACGCCCACGCGCCCGCGATCCCGGCCCGTCGCAGTGCAGGACTCACAGCCACGTCGTGGTGGTCGGAGCGGACCGCGCCCCCGAACATGGCCCGTCGTGACCAGATCGCCTGCCTGCGGTGACTACGCGCCGCGCGCCTGCGCGGCGTAGACCTCGAGGGGGTCGACGACCTCGCGCTCGAGCACGCCGGCGAACCAGTCGCGGTCGCGCACGACGCCCTCGACGTCGGCGCGCTCGCCGCCGGAGGTGAGGTTGCTGCGGAAGATGCCGGCCGCCGAGCGCGGCAGGAAGTCCTCGTAGACGACGGGGGTGCCGTCGGGCCGGTAGAAGGCCAGGCCCGACGCGGCGAGGGCGGCGTGGTCGGCCGGCCAGTGCTCGGCCCAGACCTCGGCGGTGCCGCCGAGCTCGGTGCAGCGCTCGTACAGCGCACGGCCCTCGGCGGTGAGCGCGACGCCGCGCGCCTCGACCTCGCCGAAGCGCACGCGCAGGCTGCCGTCGTGGACCGTGCCGTCGGGCTCGCGCATCGGGCGCGGCTCGGCGAGCGCGCGGAACGACGTCTGGCGCAGCAGCACGTCGGGGCCGCCCCAGCGCGGCGGGCCCTCGATGCGCGGGATCATCTCGACGCCGCGCCCGGTCAGCACGGCGTAGAGCCGGTCGATGTCGAGCACCCGCGGCGTGAGGTGGTTGACGTGCGTCGAGCCGACGCCGGCGATGTCGGCGGCCACCGAGGAGACGGCCGACAGCTCGTCGTACCAGGCGCGGTCGACCGGCTCGCGCGACAGCCGGAACGCCTCGACGGCCAGCTCCACGAGGCGGTCGTCCTGCTCGGCCGTGCGCTCCTCGCGCGCGGCGAGCGCGAGCAGCTCCGGCGGGAACAGCGTGCGCTGCGCGAGGCGCGCCTGCACGCGGGCGCCGAGGTCGTCGCTGAAGAAGCGGCGGTCCTCCGGCACGAGCACGCTGACGAACAGCCGGAACGGGTTGGCGGCCAGCTCGTCGGCCTCGACCGGGCGGAACGCGGTCGACACGATCGGCAGCGGGTCGCCGCCGGACTCGCGCAGGTCGTACGTGTCGACGGGGTGCATGCCGAACGCCGCCAGCACGACGCCGAGCCGGCGCAGCTCGTCGGCCGTGCCGACGCGCACCGCGCCGTGGCGCTCGACGTGCACGCGGTCGTCGCCCTGCGCGCCCGCCTCGGCGTTGACCTCGGCGGTGACGTCGAGCAGCTGCTGGTAGGCCGGGACCTCGGTCGCGTAGAGCGCCGAGAGCGCCGCCGAGAACCGCCCGCGCAAGACGCTGGTCGTCGTGCTCACCCGAAGGACACCCCCTGCGCCAGCGGCAGCTCGCGGCTGTAGTTGACCGTGTTGGTCGCGCGGCGCATGTACGCGCGCCACGCGTCGGAGCCGGACTCGCGCCCGCCGCCGGTCTCCTTCTCGCCGCCGAACGCGCCGCCGATCTCGGCGCCCGACGGCCCGATGTTGACGTTGGCGATGCCGCAGTCCGACCCGGCCGCGGAGGTGAACGCCTCGGCCTCGCGGACGTCGAGCGTGAAGACCGACGAGGACAGCCCCTGGGGCACGTCGTTCTGCAGCGCGAGGGCCTCCTCGAAGTCGTCGTACGTCAGCACGTACAGGATCGGCGCGAAGGTCTCGCGCTTCACGACGTCGGTCTGCGCGGGCATGCGCACGAGCGCGGGCTGCACG
>CANKBT010000284.1 GCA_947479995.1 Frankiaceae bacterium
GGCGCGACGGACCGGCAGGCGATGGGGCTGTTCACCGGCGAGGTCGTGCGCGAGGCGCTCGTGCCGGTGCTCGACCAGACGCGCACGACCGGGCTCGTGACGCTGCCCGGCGCCTTCGTCGGCGCGCTCGCCGGCGGCGCCTCGCCCGCTGACGCCGCCCGCTTCCAGATCGCGGTGCTCGCCGGCATCCTCTGCGCGCAGTCGCTCGCGGCGTACGTCGTGGTGCGGCGGCTGGCCGTGCCCGTGCTGCGTGAGGGGCCGGGCGCGGCGCAGGGCGGCTAGAGCCAGTCGTTGGCCTTGAAGCCGCGGTAGAGCACGACCGAGATGACGGCCATGAGGGCCAGCACGGCGTAGTAGCCGTACTCCCAGCGCAGCTCCGGCATGTTCTCGAAGTTCATGCCGTAGACGCCGGCGACGAGCGTGTTGGCACCGGCGATCGCGACCCAGGCGCTGATCTTGCGCATGTCGTCGTTCTGCTGCGCCGACACCTGCGCCAGCGAGGCCGACAGCGCGCTGTCGAGCAGCTCGTCGAGCGACCCGACCATGTCGCCCGCGCGCTGCACGTGGTCGTGCACGTCGCGGAACCACGCGGTCGTCTGCTCCCCGACGCGCGGCACCGTGCCGCTGGTCAGCCGCTCGGTCACCGGCTCGAGCGGCTCGACCGACCGGCGGAACTCCAGGACCTCGCGCTTGAGCTTGTAGATGCGCTCGGTCGGCTGGTGCCGGTCGCCGGAGAAGACCTGCAGCTCGATCTCGTCGACGTCGTCCTCGACCGCCTCGGCCGCCGGCAGGTAGCCGTCGACGACCCGGTCGAGCACGGCGTGCAGCACCGCCTGCGGGCCGTGCGCGAGCGCGTCGGGCCGGGCCTCGAGGTCGGCGCGCACGTCGCCGAGGTCGGACGCGGCGCCGTGGCGCACCGACACGACGTAGCGCTCGCCGACGAACAGCATCAGCTCACCGGTCTCGATGACCTCCGCGCTGTCGACGTAGCGCACCGTCTTGAGCACGACGAACAGCGCCTCGCCGAAGACCTCGAGCTTGGGTCGCTGGTGGGCGTTGACGGCGTCCTCGACCGCCAGCGGGTGCAGGTCGAACTCCTGCGCCACCTGCGCCAGGCAGGCGGCGTCGGGCTGGAACAGCCCGATCCACACGAAGCCGTCGTCGTGCTCGGACGCCCGCTCGACGGCCTCGTGCAGCGGGACGCGGCCGCCCTGGCGGCGCCCGCCGCTGTAGACCGCGCAGTCGACGACCGCCTCGGCGAGCGCGCTGCCCTCGTGCCGTCGGCGCCCGGGGTGCTCCAGGCTGACGGTCACGCGGCGCAGGTGCGGCCGCCGGGGCGCGGGCCGGGACGTCGTGGTCACCGGCCCAGTGTGCACCGGCAGGGGGTGCCGCCTAGCGGGCGAACTCCTCGACCAGCGCCCTGGTGAAGGCCGGCAGGTCGTCGGGGTTGCGGCTCGACACGAGCACGTTCGGGCCGTCGGCGTCGACGACGACCTCCTCGTCGACCCAGGTGCCGCCGGCGTTGCGGATGTCGGTCTGCAGGCTCGGCCAGCTCGCGAGGCGGCGGCCCTGCAGCACGCCCGCCTCCACGAGGGTCCACGGCGCGTGGCAGATGGCCGCGACCGGCTTGCCGGCGTCGAAGAAGTGCTTGGCGAAGGCGACCGCGCCGGCGTCCGTGCGCAGGGCGTCGGGGTTGGCGACGCCGCCGGGCAGCACGAGCGCGTCGTACGAGGCGGGGTCGGCCTGCGCGACGGTCTCGTCGACCGGGAAGGCGTCGGCCTTGTCGAGGTGGTCGAAGGCCTGCACCTCGCCCTCCTCGGTCGACACCAGGCGCGGCGTGCCGCCGGCCTCCTGCACCGCGCGCCACGGCTCGGTGAGCTCCACCTGCTCGATGCCCTCGGTGGCCACGAGGAAGGCGACGGTCTTGCCGGACAGGGCGCTGCTCACGGGGGGGGGTCCTCTCGTCGGGTGCCGGGCACCTACCCGTGCACCGGCGCGCCCACCCGGGTACGTTCCTTGCGTACGCAACTGATCGTCCGCACCGACCGAGGGAGCCCCACATGGCCGACGTCAACGTCGCCGTCATCTACTACAGCGCGACCGGCAGCGTGTTCCAGCTGGCGCAGGCCGCGCAGAGCGGCGCCGAGGGCGCCGGTGCCGAGGTGCGCCTGCGCAAGGTGCACGAGCTCGCGCCGCAGGAGGCCATCCAGAGCAACGAGGGCTGGGCGGCGCACGCGCTCGAGACCCAGGACGTGCCGGAGGCGACGCTCGACGACCTCGAGTGGGCCGACGTCATCCTGCTCGGCAGCCCCACGCGCTACGGCCTGCCGACCGCGCAGCTCAAGCAGTTCCTCGACCAGACCGGCCCGCTCTGGGGCACCGGCAAGCTCGTCGACAAGGTCGCCTCGAGCTTCACCAGCACCGGCACGTCGCACGGCGGCCAGGAGTCGACGATCCTCGCGATCAACAACACCTTCTACCACTGGGGCTCGATCATCGTGGCCCCCGGCTACGCCGACCCGATCCAGTTCCAGGCCGGCAACCCGTACGGCACGTCGCACATCTCGAACAACGGCGCGAACCCGCCCGGCGAGACCGAGAAGGCCGCCATGGCGTTCCAGGCCAAGCGCTGTGTCGACGTGGCGCGTCGCCTCAAGAAGGGCTCGGCCGCCTAGGCCGGAGCCGTCCTGGCCTCAGGCCAGGTACGACCGCAGGAGCTCGGCGGCCTCGGCCACCTTGCGCACGTCCACGTGCTCGTCGCGGGTGTGCGCCAGGCCGGGGTCGCCGGGCCCGTAGTTCAGCGCGGGGATGCCGAGCGCGGCGAAGCGCGCGACGTCGGTCCAGCCGTACTTCGCGCTCACCCGCCCGCCGACCGCCCGCACGAAGTGCTGCGCGGCGGGCGCCGACAGCCCCGGCAGCGCACCCGGGCTGGTGTCGGTGAGCACCAGCGCGTGCGGCGCCAGCACCGTTTGCACGTGCGCGAGCGCCTCGGCCTCGCTGCGGTCGGGCGCGAAGCGGAAGTTGACCGTGACGGTGCACGCGTCGGGCACGACGTTGCCGGCCACCCCGCCCTCGATGCGCACGGCGCTGAGGCCCTCGCGGTAGGTGCAGCCGTCGATCTCCACCGACCGCGGCTCGTACGCGGCGAGGGTCGCGAGCACGCCGGCGGCGCGGTGCACGGCGTTGTCGCCGAGCCACGAGCGGGCGCTGTGCGCGCGGCGGCCCGTCAGCGTCAGCTGCACGCGCAGGGTGCCCTGGCAGCCCGCCTCGACGAGGCCGTCGGTCGGCTCCATGAGCAGCGCGAGGTCGGCCTGCAGCAGGTCGGCGCGCGTCTCGGCGAGGCGCTTGAGGCCGTTGTGCTCGGCGGCCACCTCCTCGTTGTCGTAGAGCACGAACGTGAGGTCGTACGCCGGCGCCGGCAGCGTCGCGGCGAGGTGCAGCAGCACCGCGTCGCCCGCCTTCATGTCGCTCGTGCCGCAGCCGAACAGCACGTCGCCCTCGCGCCGGCTCGGCACGTTGCCGGCCGTCGGGACGGTGTCGAGGTGGCCGGCGAGCAGCACGCGCTGCGGGCGGCCGAGGTGCGTGCGGGCGACCACGCAGTTGCCGTCGCGCACCACGTCGAGGTGGTCGTGCGCGCGCAGCGCCCGCTCGACGAGGTCGGCGAGGTGCGCCTCGCCGCCCGAGACGCTCTCGACGTCGACCAGCGCGGCCGTGAGGGCGACCGGGTCGGTGAGGTCGAGCGCGGTCGTCACGGCGCGACCCCGTGCTCCCTCAGCACGTCGTTGAGCGCCAGCTTGTCGTGCTCCTGGCCGGGCTCGAGGTAGCGCAGCACGAGCAGGCACGGCATGCCGAAGTCGCCGCCCGGGAAGCTCTTCACGCGGCTGCTGCCGACGCACACCGCGCGCTCCGGCGCGACGCCGCGCGGCAGCTCGGTGCCGGTCTCGGCCTCGAAGACGCGGGTGCTCGCGGTGAGGATGGCGCCGGCGCCGAGCTTGGCGCCGCGGCGCACCCGCGCACCCTCGACCACCATCGAGCGCGAGCCGATGAAGGCGTCGTCCTCGACGACGACCGGCGCGGCCTGCGGCGGCTCGAGCACGCCGCCGATGCCCACGCCGCCCGACAGGTGCACGCCCCGGCCGATCTGCGCGCAGGAGCCGACGGTCGCCCAGGTGTCGACCATCGAGCCGCTGCCGACCCAGCCGCCGATGTTGGTGTAGCTGGGCATGAGCACGACGCCCGGCTCGAAGAAGGCGCCCCAGCGCGCGATCGCCCCGGCCACGACGCGCACGCCGTCGAAGGTGGTCTTGAGCGGCACGCGGTCGTGCACGTGGAAGCCGCCGTTCGCGCCGACCTCCATGGGGAGCACCTTGAAGGCGAGCAGGATGGCGCGCTTGGCGCGCTCGTCGACGACGACCTCGTCGTCGAC
>CANKBT010000285.1 GCA_947479995.1 Frankiaceae bacterium
CACCTGCTGCCGGACAGCGAGGAGCGCACGCGCGAGGCGGTCGACAGGTGGCTGCGGCGTCCACCTCCTGCGGACCTCTCGCGGACCGCCGAGGCATCACCGCAGGTCAGGGGCGACGACCCACCCTTCCTCGAGAAGACGTGACGCGACGGGCGGACTCCCCGTTCGCCCTCCACGCGCCGCTCGCCCCGCCTAGGGTCGGCCGGTCCGCCTGACCCAGGAGCGCCCCGTGCCCCGTCCTGCCCCCTGGCGCTCCCTCGCGGGCAGCGCCGTCCTGGCCCTCGGCCTGCTCGCGAGCGCGCTGCCCGCCGGCCCCGCCGCCGCGGCCGCGGCCGAGGAGCCGCCGCTCGCCGCCATGACGCTGGTGGGGGAGGAGGGCGACCGCTCGCCCGGTCCGCGCTCGTGGAGCAGCCGGACCGCCGTGGTGCGGGTGACCGGAGACGGCGGCAGCGTCCACGCCGAGGCCTCGGAGGGTGCCGGCGGTCCCCGGGCCAGCGTCTCCTTCGTCCCGCCGGCCGGGCAGCTGCTGGCGGTGGGCGACTACCGCGGCACCAGCGGCGGCGGTGGTGAGCGCGGCAGGCTGGTGGTCACCGTCGACGGCAACGAGTGCCTCGAGCAGACCGGCCGGTTCCGCGTGCTGGACGTCGCGCACGAGGGCGGCGCCCTCACGCGGCTGCACGCGCTGTACGAGCGCACGTGCGGCGACGACGCGCCGTACGCCGCCTTCGGCGAGATCCGCCTCGGCGTGCCCGAGGGCGCGGCGGAGGTCGAGGCGCAGCCGGCGGCCGTGCAGTGGCCCGACGCCGTGCCCGGGCGGCGGGGCACCGACGTGCCGGTGGTCCTCCGCAACCGGGCGTCGACGCCGGTGTCGCGAGGGCCCCTCGCGCTCACGGGCGCCGACCCGGGCGCCTTCCAGGTGGTGCACGACCGCTGCCCGTCCGTGCTGCCCGCCGGCGGTGCGTGCACGGTCACGGTGCGCTTCCTGCCCGAGCGCGGCGGCGCCGCCGCGGCCGTCCTCGCGACGGGCGTGCCGGGGCTCGCCCTGGCCCTGCACGGCGACGGCGTCGCCGCGTCGACGTCGATGCGGCTGTCGAGCGAGCCGGGCGACCCGATCGGCCGGGGCTTCGACGTGTCGTACCGGCCGCTCGACGCCGACCTCAAGGCCGGTCTGGTGCGCGACCACACCTCCGCCGTGCTGGGCGTGAGCATGACGGCCTGGAACCCGCAGGACGGGCACACGACGCTCGAGTTCCTGGTGCCGGCCGGCGAGGTGCTCGAGGCCGGGCGCACCTACGGCCCGCCGCAGGTCGTCTCCTACGGGCTCACCTGCTCCCGGCGCTCGGGCTCGTTCACCGTGCACGAGCACGAGGTGCGCGACGGCGTCCTGGTCCGCTTCGCCGCCAGCTTCACCCACACGTGCGCCGACAGCACCGCGGGCATGCGGGGTGCCGCCGCCTTCCGTGCGGCCGTCGAGCCGCGGCTCCCCGGGACCGTCCTCACCTCGCGCGCGGCCGGCGCGGACCGCTACGGCACCGCGGCCGCGGTGTCCGGGGAGGTGCGACGCGCGGACGAGGTGCTGCTGGTCAGCGGGGTCGACTGGCCGGACGCGCTGGCCGCCGGCCCCGCGGCGGCGCACGTCGGCGGGACGGTCCTGCCGTCCCGCCCCGACGGGGTCCCCGCGGACACCCTCGTCGAGCTCTACCGGCTGCAGGCCAGGACCGTGCACCTCATCGGCGGGACGGCCGCCCTCGGCCCCGCTGTGGAGGCGGAGCTGGTCAGCAGGGGCTTCGAGGTCGACCGCGTCTCGGGCCCCGACCGCTACGCCACGGCGGCGGCCGTCGCGGCCCGCTTCTTCCCCCTGCCCCAGGGCGCCTACTACGCGAGCGGCACGGGCTTCGCCGACGCGCTCGCCGGCGCCACGGCCGCCGGCGTGCGCGACCGCCCGCTGCTGCTCGTGCGGCCGGACGGCGTGCCGGCCGGCACGCCGCTGCCGGCCGGCGACCGCGTCGTGCTCGGCGGCACGGCCGCCGTCGGCGAGCAGGTGCGCGCGGCGCTGGGCGCCCGCCGGCTCATGGGCGCCGACCGCTACGCCACCTCGGTCGCCGTGGCGGAGGACCTGGGCGCCTCGGCGCCCTACGCCGTGCTGGCGAGCGGGCAGGGCTTCCCGGACGCGCTGGCCGCGGCGCCGGTGGCCGCGCTGCGCGGCGCGCCGCTCCTGCTGGCGGCCCGCGATTGCGTGACCCCCGCCGTCGCCGGCGCCGCGCGCCGCCTGGGCGTCGCCGAGCTGCTCGTGGTGGGCGGCACCGTCGCCGTCAGCGACGGCGCCGCACGGCTGAGCCCCTGCTGACGGCGCACCTCGAGACGTGACGCGCATCGTCGCCGGCACCGCCCGCGGCCGCACCCTTCGGGTGCCGCCGGGCGGCGGCACCCGGCCGACCTCGGACCGCGCCCGCGAGGGGCTGTTCTCCTCGCTGCAGTCGCTCGTCGACGTGGACGGCGCGCGCGTGCTCGACCTCTACGCCGGCTCCGGCGCGCTCGGCCTCGAGGCGCTGTCGCGCGGCGCGGCGGCGGCCGTCGCCGTCGACAGCGACCCGCGGGCCGTCGCCGTGCTGCGCGACAACGCCGCCGCGCTCGGGCTCCCGCTGCAGGTCGTCCCGCTCGACGCCGCGCGCTTCCTGGCCGGCCCGCCCGCGCCGTACGACGTGGTGCTGCTCGACCCGCCGTACGCCCTCGACGTCGCGCCGGTGCTCGCCGCGCTGCCGCCGTGGCTCGCGGACGGCGCGGTCGTCGTGCTCGAGCGGGCGGCGCGCGACCCCGCTCCGACCTGGCCCGACGGCCTGCGCGAGCTGCGGGCCCGGCGCTACGGGGAGGCGGTGCTCCGCTACGCTGCCGCCTCGTGATGCCGCTGGTGACCACCCCGTGAGGCGCGCTGTCTGCCCCGGCTCGTTCGACCCCGTGACGCTCGGCCACCTCGACATCGTCGGGCGCGCCAGCGCGATCTACGACGAGGTCACGGTCGCGGTCCTCATCAACAAGAAGAAGTCGTCGCTGTTCACCGTCGACGAGCGCATCGCGATGCTGCGCGAGGTGACCGCCGACTACGGCAACGTCGTCGTCAGCAGCTTCCACGGCCTGCTCGTCGACTGGTGCCGCGCCAACGACGTGCCGGTCATCGTCAAGGGCCTGCGCGCCATCAGCGACTTCGACTACGAGCTGCAGATGGCGCAGATGAACCACGGCCTCGCCGGCGTCGAGACGCTGTTCATGACCACCAACCCGCTGTTCTCGTTCCTGTCGAGCAGCCTGGTCAAGGAGGTCGCGACGTACGGCGGCGACGTCCAGCACCTGGTGCCCGCGCCGGTCCTGGAGCGGCTGCAGGCGCGGCTGTCCGAGCAGACCGGGTAGGCAGGCGGCATGGCCGACGCCCCCGACGCCCCCGACCCCTCGCGCGCCCCGCGCCGCCCGGGCGCCACGGGCGCCACGGACGCCACCGGCGTCCACGCGGTGCACGTCGTCCTCGACGACCTGGTCGACGTCGTCGAGAGCGCCCGCTCGATGCCGATGTCGGCCTCCTGCGTCGTCAACCGCGCCGAGGTGCTCGAGCTGCTCGACGACCTGCGGGCGCGCCTGCCCGAGGCGCTCGACCAGGCCCAGGAGGTGCTCGGCGACCGCACCGCCGTCGTCGAGGACGGGCAGCGCGCCGCCGAGGCGCTCCTCGCGCAGGCGCACGAGGAGCGCCGCCGGCTGCTGTCGCAGACCGAGGTCGTGCGCGAGGCGGAGGCGCACGCCGCCGAGCTGCTGGCCGACAGCCGCGCGCAGGCCGACAGCATGCGGTCCGAGGTCGAGGACTACGTCGACGCCAAGCTCGCCAACTTCGAGGTCGTGCTCTCGCGCACGCTCGAGGCCGTCGCCCGCGGCCGCCAGAAGCTGTCGGGCCGCACCGAGCTCGACGAGCTCGACGGCCGCTGACCGACGCCCCGCGCCGCGACCCGCTAGGCTGGTCGACGGTCTCCGACGTGACCAGGAACCCCGCTCCCGTGGACAGGACGCACGCGCACCGCCTCGACCCCCGCCAGCCCCTCGTGCTCGACACGCGCGAGCTCGGGCGCCGTCCGGGGTCGATGCGCGAGGTGCGGCTCCCGGCCCCGGCCCCGGAGGGCCTGGGGATCGTCGACCTGATCGGCGTGCCCGTCGGCGCGGAGCTCGACCTGGACCTCAGGCTCGAGTCCGTCATGGAGGGCGTGCTGGTCACCGGTGCGGTCACCGCGCCGGTCACGGGGCAGTGCGGACGGTGCTTGGACGACCTCAGCGACACGCTGCAGGTGCGGTTCCAGGAGCTGTACGTCTACCCGGAGGGCGGGACCGGCACGGCGGAGGACGAGGACGAGAGCCGCATGCAGGGCGACCTGCTGGACCTCGAGCCCG
>CANKBT010000286.1 GCA_947479995.1 Frankiaceae bacterium
GCCAGCACGGCGGTCGCCTCGAGCAGCAGCGCGACGGCCGCGGCCGTGGCCCGGCGGCGCCCGAGGCGGTGCGGCAGCCCGACGACGCCGGTCGCCAGGTCGTCCTCGAGGTCGGGCAGCGCGTTGGCCAGGTGCGCGCCGACGCCGAGCAGCGCCGCCCCCGCGGTCGCCCACGCCGGCGCCGCGCCCTCGCCGGCCGCCAGCGTGACGATCGAGGGCAGCGCGCCGAACGACAGCGCGTACGGCAGGGGCGACAGCGGCCCGGCCTTGAGCACGGCGTTGTACGACAGCGCCGAGGCCACCGCCGCGAGGTGCAGCAGCCCGGCGGCCGCGCCGAGCAGCAGCGACAGCGGCACGACGGCGACCAGCGCGGCCAGCGCGGCGCCGGCGAGCAGGCGGTCGTCGAGCGCGCCGGTGACGACGGGCTTGTCGCTGCGGCCGGTCGCGCGGTCGCGCTCGCGGTCGAGCCAGTCGTTGCTCCAGCCGGTCGCGAGCTGCCCGGCGAGGAAGGCCGCGCCCACGCGGGCGGCCGGGCCGCCGGTGCCGGCCGCGAGCGCCGCGGCCACCCCGGTCACGGCGGCGGCCGGCTCGGGGTGCGCGGCCCGCAGCAGGGCGCCGCTGCGGGCCAGGAGGCGGCTCACGCGCCCAGTGTCGCGCCCGCCGCGGGCGGCGCGGCCGCAGGGGCGGGGAAGTGCCCTCCCACCTGCGGCGCAACCCCGCCGGCGAGGGTCCCGCGGGCCGTCCGCGGGGGGTGGGCCAGCACTCCGGAGGGCGTCTGTCAAGACGGGCTCTGCGGCGCAATGGTGCTCTGACCTGCACAGACGCGCTCGGGAGGGTCGTCGCTGCGTGTTACCCTGGGCACCACGCGAGACGCGCACGACTCGAGATGAGGACCACCGCAGGATGACCTTCCAGGTCGGCGAGACCGTCGTCTACCCCCACCACGGCGCCGCGCTCATCGAGGCGATCGAGACGCGCACGATCAAGGGCGAGGACAAGATCTACCTCGTGCTGAAGGTCGCCCAGGGCGACCTCACCGTGCGGGTCCCCGCGGACAACGCCGAGTTCGTCGGCGTCCGCGACGTCGTCGGCCAGGCCGGCCTCGACAAGGTCTTCGAGGTGCTGCGCGCCCCGGCCGTCGAGGAGCCGACCAACTGGTCGCGCCGCTACAAGGCCAACCTCGAGAAGCTCGCCTCCGGCGACATCAACAAGGTCGGCGAGGTCGTGCGCGACCTCTGGCGCCGCGACAAGGAGCGGGGCCTGTCCGCCGGCGAGAAGCGCATGCTCTCCAAGGCCCGGCAGATCCTCGTCAGCGAGCTCGCGCTCGCCGAGGGCACCAACGAGGACAAGGCCGAGGCCATCCTCGACGAGGTCCTCGCCTCCTAGGCGGGGTCCGGTCCCGCGCGCGTGAGCGCCGCCGCGCGCCCCCGCCGCCGCACCCCGACGCTCGTCGTCGAGGTGCTGCGGCTGTTCATCGTCGTCTTCTTCTGCGGCGCGGGCTACGCGATCGGCAGCGAGGTCGACCCCGGCCGCGACGTGCTGGGGCCGCTCAACGGCACGGCGCTGGGCCTGGTGCTCGGCCTCGGGCTGGGCTACGTCGTGGGCGGCGTGCTCGGCCGCACGGCCGCCACGACCGCCGCGGCCACCCGCACCCGCCTGCACGACCTCAGCGCCGAGCAGCTCGTCGCCGGCGGCGTCGGCACGGTCGGCGGGGTGCTGCTCGGCGCGGGCACCGCCTGGCCGCTGTTCTTCCTGCCGCAGGCCTACCTGTCGTTCCCGCTGTTCGGCTTCGTCGTCGTGGTGGTCGGCTACCTCGGGGCGACCATCGGCGCGGCCAAGCGCGACGAGGTGCTCGGCCTGCTCGGCCCGCGCGCCGGCGTGACGCCCCGCGCGCCCGCGCCCGCGGCCCTCGACCGGGTGGTCGACACCAGCGTGGCGGTCGACGGCCGCGTGCTCGACGTCGTGCGGGCGGGCTTCCTGCACGGGCGCATGCTCGTGCCGACGCCGGTCATCGCCGAGCTGCAGGGCCTGGCCGACTCCTCCGACGAGCTGCGCCGGGCGCGCGGACGGCGCGGGCTCGACCTGCTCGAGGCGCTCAAGCGCGAGCCGGGCGTCGACGTCGAGGTGCTCGACGCCGACGCGCCCGACCTGCCCGAGGTCGACGCCCGCCTGGTGCGGATCTGCCTCGACCGCGGCACCGCGCTGCTCACCCTCGACACCGGGCTGGCCCGGGCGGCCCGCCTCGCGGGCGTCGCCGTGCTCGACCTGCACGCGCTGGCGCTCGCGCTGCGCCCGCCGGTGCAGGCCGGCGACGACATCCCGGTGCTCCTGCTCAAGCCGGGCCGCGAGCCCGGCCAGGCGGTCGGCTACCTCGACGACGGCAGCATGGTGGTCGTCGAGCACGCCCGCGACCGCGTCGGCGCCGAGGTCGAGGTGACCGTGACGAGCGTGCTCGTCACCGCCAACGGCCGCCTGGTCTTCGCCAAGCCGGTGCGCGCCTCGCGCCCCCGCCCCGCGCCGCAGCCGTGAGCGGCCCGGTCGGCGTCCTCGTGCCCGCCGCCGGCGCGGGGGTCCGGCTCGGCCCGGGCGCCCCGAAGGCCCTGCGCCTGCTCGCCGGCGAGCCGCTGCTCGTGCACGCCGTGCGCGGCCTGCGGGCCTGCGCCGAGGTCGGGCCGGTGGTGGTGGCGGCGCCCGCACCGGACGTCGACGCCGTGGCCGCCCTGCTGGCGCCGCACGACGTGGTGGTCGTGGCCGGCGGGGCGGAGCGGCACGACTCGGTGGCCGCGGCCCTCGCCGCGCTGCCCGCGCAGGTCGGGCTCGTGCTCGTGCACGACGCCGCGCGGTGCCTGACCCCGTCGGCGGTCGTCACCGCGGTCGTCGAGGCGCTGCGGGCGGGCGCGGGCGCCGTCGTGCCGGTGCTGCCGGTCGCCGACACCGTCAAGCGCGTCGACGGCGACCGGGTGGTCGCCACGGTGCCGCGGGCCGACCTGCGCGCCGTCCAGACGCCGCAGGGCTTCCGCCGCGACCTGCTCGCCGCCGCCCACGCGGCCGGCGGGCAGCAGCACACCGACGACGCGGGCATGGTGGAGGCGCTCGGCCACGAGGTCGTGGTCGTCCCCGGCTCGGAGGAGGCCTTCAAGGTGACCCGCCCGCTCGACCTGCTGCTCGCCGAGGCGCTGCTGGCCGCCCGCCGCGGCGCGGACCCCGTGCCCGGGACCCGCGCGTGAGGACCGGCATCGGCACCGACGTGCACCCCTTCGCGCCGGGGCGCGACTGCTGGGTCGCCGGCCTGCTGTGGCCGGGGGAGACCGGGCTCGCGGGGCACTCCGACGGCGACGTCGCGGCGCACGCCGCCTGCGACGCGCTGCTGTCGGCCGCGGGCCTCGGCGACCTCGGCAGCAACTTCGGCACCGCCGAGCCCGAGTGGGCCGGCGCCGCGGGCACGGCCCTGCTCGCCGAGACCGCCCGCCGGGTGCGGGCGGCCGGCTTCGCGGTCGGCAACGTCGCCGTGCAGGTGGTCGGCGAGCGTCCCAAGATCGGCCCGCGACGGGCCGAGGCGGAGCGCGCGCTGTCCGAGGCGGCCGGCGCGCCGGTCTCGGTGAGCGCGACGACGACCGACGGGCTGGGCCTCACCGGCCGCGGCGAGGGGCTCGCCGCGATCGCGACCGCCCTCGTCGTGCCTGGCTAGCCTTGCCCGCGTGACCCTGCGCCTGTACGACACCGCCACGCGGACGGTGCGCCCCTTCACGGCGCTCCGCCCCGGCCGCGCGGGCGTCTACGTCTGCGGGCCGACGCCGCAGGCCGCGCCGCACGTCGGCCACCTCTACAGCGCCGTCACGCTCGACGTCCTGCACCGCTGGCTGCGCGCCAGCGGCTACGACGTCGTCTTCGTCCGCAACGTCACCGACGTCGACGACAAGATCATCGCCACCTCGGCGGCGGGCGACGAGCCGTGGTGGGCGCTCGCCACCCGGCAGGAGCGCGCCTTCACGCAGGCGTACGACGCCGTCGGCGTGCTGCCGCCGACCGCCACCCCCCGCGTCAGCGGCACGATCCCCGGCATCGTCGCGCTCATCGAGCGGATCGTGGAGCGCGGCCACGCGTACGCCGCGGGCGGCGACGTCTGGCTGTCGGTGCGCGACGCCCCGGGCTACGGCGCGCTGTCCGGCCAGTCGCCCGACCAGCTCCGCGCCGGCGGCTCGGACCACGCCGAGGGCAAGCGCGACCCGCTCGACTTCGCGCTGTGGAAGGCCGCCAAGCCGGGCGAGCCGTCCTGGCCGTCCCCCTGGGGCCCCGGCCGCCCCGGCTGGCACATCGAGTGCTCGGCGATGGCGCTGGAGCACCTCGGCGAGGAGTTCGACCTGCACGCCGGCGGGCTCGACCTGGTCTTCCCGCACCACGAGAACGAGGTCGCGCAGAGC
>CANKBT010000287.1 GCA_947479995.1 Frankiaceae bacterium
ACCTCGCCCGGCAGGGCGAGCACCCCGGCGCTGCGCACGAGGCCGAGCGGCGAGCGTGCCGTCAGTCGGGCGGCGCCGGCCGGCCCGCTCGTCCGCGCCAGCGCCGCGCGCGCGAGCGGCACCGCGACCTCGGCGCCGGGGGCGAGCGCGGGCACGGCGACGCGGACCGGCGCGTGGCCCGGCATCTCGTCCTGCACCACCAGCGGTGGACTGGGGCGGCGGCCGGCGTTGCGCACGACGAGCTCGGTGGCGGTCGCCGTGCCGGCGACGGGCGCGCCGTGGACGTGGCGCCGCACCCGCACGCCGTCGAGGCGCGGCCGCAGCAGCAGGGCGGCCGGGAGCAGCCCGAGCACGGCGGCCGACAGCAGCGCGACCCAGACCGCACCGGTCGCGCGGCTGAGCAGGTGCAGCACGCCGGCGGCGACGAGGGCGAGCAGCACGCCCGACGTCTGCGCCGTCCGCGGCCTCACGCCAGCGGCACCGGCACGCGCGCCACGAGCTGCGCGACGACGGCCTGGCCCGCGAGCGTGCCGGCGCTGCCGTCGGCCAGCACCAGGCGGTGCCCGAGCACCGGGCCGGCGAGCGCCTTCACGTCGTCCGGCAGCACGTGGTCGCGGCCGTGCAGCAGTGCCCGGGCCGACGCGCAGCGCACGAGCGCCACGGCCGCGCGCGTGCTGGCGCCGAGCGCGACGGCCGGCGAGGTGCGGGTCGCCTCGACGAGCCGCAGCGCGTGGTCGAGCACGGCGTCGGCGACGTGCGTGCGCCGCGCCTCGTCGCGGACCGCCGCGAGCTCGGCCGGGCCGGTGACGGCGTCCAGCCGGTCGACCGTCGCGCCGTGCAGCTGCTCGCGCACGACGCGGCGCTCGACGGCCGCGTCGTTCGCCCCCAGCGACAGCGCGGCGGCGAAGCGGTCGAGCTGGCCCTCCGGCAGCGGGTAGGTGCCGTGCTGCTCGAGCGGGTTCTGCGTGGCGAGCACGGTGAAGGGGTCGGGCAGCGCGTGCCGCACGCCGTCGACCGTCACCGCGCCCTCGTCCATCGCCTCGAGGAACGCCGACTGCGTCCGCGGCGGGGTCCGGTTGAGCTCGTCGACGAGCACCACGTGGCCGAACAGCGGCCCCGCGGCGAAGCCGAACTGGCGCCGCTCCGGGTCCCACACGGCGCTGCCGGTGATGTCGGCGGGAAGCAGGTCGGCGGTGCCCTGCACGCGCCGGAAGGTGCCGCCGGTCGCGCGCGCGACCGCCCGCGCGAGCGTCGTCTTGCCGCTGCCCGGCACGTCCTCGACGAGCACGTGCCCGCCGGCGAGGACGGCGGCGACCACGAGCTCGACCGCCGCCCGGCGGCCGTGCACCACCTGCTCGACGCCGGCGACCAGCCGGGCGGCGACGGCCGCGCAGTCGGCGCGCGACAGCGCCGGGGGCGGTACGGCGTGCAGGCCGGGGGTCACAGCGGCTCCTGGTGCGGTGCGGGCGGTCCTCCCCCGGTGCGTCGACAGCGCAGCGGGGCGCCTGTAGCCGCCGCAGCCTTCCCGTCGTGTTCACCTGCCCCTCGCGCCGGCGTCGCGGCCCGGTGCGGCGGCGGCAGCACCGTCGGGCCCATGAGAGTCGCCGTCGTCAGCGAGTCCTTCCTCCCCCAGGTCAACGGCGTCACGGGCTCGGTGCTCCGCGTGTGCGAGCACCTCACCGCCCGTGGCCACGAGGTCGTGGTCGTCGCGCCCGGACCGGGCCCGACGTCGTGGGCGGGGGCGCGCGTCGTGCGCACCCCGTCCGTCCCGCTCCCCGGCTACGCCGACTTCCGGCTGGCCCGCCCGTGGTCCGGCCTGCAGCGCGCGCTGGCCGACTTCCGCCCGGACGTCGTGCACCTCGCCAGCCCGGCGGTGCTCGGCGCGCAGGCCGCCTCGCGCGCCCGGGCGCTCGGCCTGCCGGTCGTCGCCGTCTACCAGACCGACCTCGCCGGCTTCGCCGCGCGCTACGGGCTCGGCGGCGCCGAGGCGGCGGTGTGGCGCTGGCTGCGCCGCGTGCACGCGCTCGCCGGCCGCACGCTCGCACCGAGCCGCGCGGCGGTCGAGGCGCTGCAGCGCCACGGCGTCGACCGGGTCAGCCGGTGGGCGCGCGGGGTCGACCTGCAGCGCTTCGCGCCGGAGCGCCGCGACGACCCGCTGCGGCGGCGGCTCGCCCCCGGCGGGGAGCTGCTCGTCGGCTACGTCGGCCGGCTCGCGCACGAGAAGCAGGTGGGCCTGCTGGCCGGCCTGCAGGGCGCGCCCGGCACGCGCGTCGTCGTCGTCGGCGACGGGCCGCAGCGGCGCAGCCTCGAGCGCCAGCTCCCGGGCGTGCGCTTCCTCGGCTTCCAGGGCGGCGTGGAGCTGGCCCGCACCTTCGCCTCGCTCGACGTCTTCGTGCACACCGGCGCGCACGAGACCTTCTGCCAGGCCGCGCAGGAGGCCAAGGCGAGCGGGGTGCCCGTCGTCGCGCCGGCCGCGGGCGGCCTGCTCGACCTGGTGGAGCCGGGGCGCACCGGCGCCTGGTTCGCGCCCGGCGACGCCGCCGACCTGCGCCGCCAGGTGCTTTCGCTCGCCGACCCGGCCGTGCGGCTGCCGATGGGGCGCGCTGCGCGCGCGTCGGTCGAGGGCCGGTCGTGGGCGGTGGTCGGCGACCAGCTGCTCGGCCACTACGGGGACGTCGTCGCGGCGCACGCGGGGCGCGCCGCGTGACCCGCGTCGTGCAGGTGGCCAACTTCGTCACGCCGCGCTCCGGCGGCCTGCGCACCGCCCTGCGCCACCTCGCCGAGGGCTACGGGCGCGCGGGCCACGAGGTCGTGCAGGTGCTGCCCGGCGCGGCCGACGCGGTGCACGAGGCGCCGTGGGGGCGCGTGGTGCACGTCGCCGCGCCGGAGGTGCCGGGCACCGGCTACCGCGTGCTCACCCGGCCCCGCGCGCTGGCCCGCACGGTCCGGGCGCTCGACCCCGACCGCGTGGAGGTGCACGACCGGCTGACGCTGCGCGCGCTCGGCCGGCGGGTCGACGCCCCGTCGCTCGTGGTGAGCCACGAGCGGCTCGACGTGCTGCTCGGCCAGTGGTCGCCGGGCGCCGGCTCCTCCCCCGCCGGCCGCGCGCTCGTCGACCGCAGCAACGCCCGGCTCGCCGACGGCTTCGACAGCGTGGTGTGCACGACGCGCTGGGCGGCCGAGGAGTTCACGCGCCTGGGCCGTCCGGTGCACCGCGTGCCGCTCGGCGTCGACCTCGCGCGCTTCACCCCCGACGCCCGCTCGCAGGCCGTGCACGACGCCCTGACCCGCCCGGGCGAGGCGCTGCTGCTCATGGCGACGCGCCTGTCGCGGGAGAAGGCCCCGGAGCTCGCGGTCGACGCGGTCGCCGCGCTCGTGGCGCGCGGGGTGCGCGTGCGGCTCGTCGTCGCCGGCGACGGGCCGATGCGCGCCGCGCTGCGCCGCCGCTCGGCGGGCCTGCCGGTGTCCTGGCTCGGCCACGTCGCCGCCCGCGACCGGCTGGCCGAGCTGCTCGCCTCCGCCGACGTCGTGCTCGCGCCCGGGCCGGTCGAGACCTTCGGCCTGGCCGCGCTCGAGGCGCTCGCGAGCGGCACGCCCGTCGTCGCCCGGGCGTCGTCCGCGCTGCCCGAGGTGCTGGGGCAGGGCGCCGGCCTCGCGGTCGACGGCACGCCCGCTGCGGTCGCCGACGCCGTGGCGGCGCTGCTGGCGCGGCCCGGCGCCCGCGCCGCCGCCCGGGCGCGCGCCGAGCGCTACCCCTGGTCGGCGACGGTCGAGGGCTTCCTCGCGGTGCACCGGCTGCACGCCGCGGCGCGGGTGGCCGCGTGAGGCTGGTCGCGCTCGGCGACAGCCTGAGCTGCGGCGAGGGCGTCGGCCTGCGCGTGCCGGTCGAGCGCACCTGGGTGGGCCTGCTCGCGGCGGCGCTGCCGGGCGCGGAGCTGGTGCCCCTGGCGGCACCCGGCGCGCGCGTGCAGGACGTCGTGCGCGACCAGCTGCCCCGTGCCCTGGCCGCGCCCGGCGGGCTCACGACCGTGCTCGCCGGGCTCAACGACGTGGCGCGCGGCGGCTTCGACGCCGACGCCGTGGCGGGCGGCCTGCACCGCTGCGCCGACGCGCTCGCCCCGGCCGGCGACCTGCTGCTCGTGCGGCTGCACGACCCGACCGCGGTGCTGCCGCTGCCGCACGCCCTGCGCCGCGCGGTGCAGGGGCGCGTCGCGGTCGTCAACGCCGCCGTCGACGAGGCGGCCGCCCGCACCGGCGCCGCCGTGCTCGACCTCGGCCGGGTGCCGGGCCTCACGGCGCGCGGCGCCTGGGCCACCGACCGGCTGCACCCCTCGGCGACCGGTCACGCGCTCGTCGCGCGAGCGGCCGCCGCGGTCCTGCGCCGCACCGGCG
>CANKBT010000288.1 GCA_947479995.1 Frankiaceae bacterium
CGAGGTCGGCGACGACAACAGCCGGGCGCCGGTGCGGCAGGAGGCCGACGCCGAGGCGCTCGACGGGCGCGGCATGACGATGGTCGAGGCGCTCGCCGCCGACTGGGGCGTCCGCCCCGAGGAGGGCGGCAAGGTCGTCTGGCTCGTCGTGCGCTAGGCGCCCAGCGCCTCCCGCGCCTGCGGCGCGACCTCGGTGCCGAGCAGCGCGATGCTGCGCAGCAGGTCGTCGTGGCCCAGGCGCACGTTCGTCATCTGCAGCGAGGTGCGGGCCAGCCCGCCGAGGTCGTCGTGCAGGCGCCGCAGCTTGGCCGCCACCTGGTCGGGGTCGCCGATGAGGAAGGCGCCGTCCGGCGCGCACATCGCGTCGAACTGCGCCCGGCCGGGCGCACCGAAGCCCCGCTCGCGGCCGATCTTCGCGAACATCTGCGCCCAGCCCGGGTAGAAGTCGTCGCGCGCCTTGCCCTCGCTCTCGGCGACGTAGCCGAAGGCGTGCACCCCGACCTGGAGCTGCTCGGGGGCGTGCCCGGCGCGCCGGCCGCTCTCGCGGTAGAGGTCGACGAGCGGGCGGAAGCGCGCGGGCTGCCCGCCGATGATCGCCACCATGAGCGGCAGGCCGAGCGCGCCGGCGCGCACGAAGGACTCGGGGCTGCCGCCGACGCCCACCCACACCGGGAGCGGGTCCTGCAGCGGCCGCGGCGACACGACCTCGCCGCGCAGCGGCGGCCGGAAGCGGCCCGACCAGGTGACCGTCGCCGACTCCCGCAGGCGCAGCAGCAGCTCGAGCTTCTCGACGAACAGCGCGTCGTAGTCGGCCAGGTCGAGGCCGAACAGCGGGAAGGCCTCGGTGAACGAGCCGCGCCCCACCACCAGGTCGGTGCGGCCGCCGGAGACCAGGTCGAGCGTGGCGAACTCCTGCCACAGCCGCACCGGGTCGGCGGCCGACAGCACGGCCACCGCGCTGTTGAGGCGGATGCGGCTCGTGCGCGCGGCCGCCGCCGCCAGCAGCACGGTCGGCGCCGAGTCGAGGTACTCGCTGCGGTGGTGCTCGCCGATGCCGTACGTGTCGAGCCCGACCCGGTCGGCCTGCTCGACCTCCTCGAGCAGGTGCGCCACCCGCTCGGCCGGCGTGGTGTCGCGGCCGGTCGCGGGGTCGGTGACGGTCGAGACGAAGCTGTCGATGCCGATCAGCACGGGTCCTCCTGGGGCTCGCGTCCGACGCTAGCCGGGCGCACCGCCGCGGCGGCCGGGCCGGCGCGGCAGGCGTCCCCGCCGCTCCGGCGCTCCCGTCGGGGCGACCTCGGGCGACCGGTCGCGGGCTACGCCTCGAGGGGGTTGAAGCGGCGGCCGAGGGCGTACTGCAGCCGGTACGGGACCGGCCGGGTCGCGTGCGAGAGCACCTTGTTGACGGCGCCGGGCACGCAGACGGGCTTGCCGGCGCTGACGGCGGCCCAGCCCTCGCGGACGACGTCGTCGGCCTCCTGCCACACGAACGCGGGCAGCTTCGAGGCGGCGTCGGCGACGCCCATCTCCTGGTGGAACTCGGTGTGCGTGAAGCCGGGGCACAGCGCGGTGACGTGGACGCCGTGCGGCTTGAGCTCCATGTCGAGGGCCTGCGACACGTAGAGCACGTAGCTCTTGATGCCGCTGTAGAGCAGGCTCGCGGCGGGCGGCGAGAAGGCGGCGAGGGAGGACAGGTTGACCACCCGGCCCCAGCCGCGCTCCTTCATGCCCGGCACGACGAGGTGCGTCAGCTCCGTGACGGCGGTGACCATGAGCTGCAGCTCGCCCGCCAGGACGGTCCACGAGGTGTCGGCGAAGGCCGTCGAGCTGGACGTGCCGGCGTTGTTGACCAGCACGTCGACGGTCATGCCCTGCTCCGCTGCGAAGGCCGTGACGGCCCTCGGCGCGCCCAGGTCGGTCAGGTCGGCGGCGCAGGTCTCGACGCGGACGCCGTGCCGGCGGTGGAGCTCGTCGGCGAGGGCGGTCAGCCGGTCGGCGCGCCGGGCGACCAGCAGCAGGTCGTGGCCCTCGGCGGCCAGCAGGCGTGCGAACGAGGTGCCGATGCCGGCGGACGCGCCGGTGATCAGGGCGGTGCGTCGGGTCATGCGGGGCTCCGGTCGGTCGGCGCGACGGTGTCGCTGAGCGGGACGGTCAGGCGGCGGCGGGGCCGTCGAGCACGGGCACGTGCGTGGCCAGGAAGGCGAGCTGGTCGGCGATGGTGGTGGCGAAGAACGGCTCGACGTACGGGTCGAAGTGGCCGCAGTCGTAGACGCGCACGGTCGCGCGCGCCATCCGGGCGGCGGCCCGCTCGGCGACGGCGCGCGGCGTCACGGCGTCGTGCGCGGCGATCTGGACGAGCGCCGGGCAGGTCACGGCGCCGGCGTGCCGGATCGGCGAGTACCACCCGATCCTCGCCGTGATGCGGGCCGCGACGTGCTGCGGGTAGTCCCCGGTGCTCAGACCCGACTCGGCGATCTGCCGGGCCAGACCCGGGACGGCGTCGGGGCTCGTCATGACGGCGGTGCTGCCGGGCCGGCCGACCGCGTCGACGTAGACGGGCGGCCGGTGCCGTCGCTCGGCGACGAGGTCGCGCAGCGCGAGCGGGGCGAGCCGGAGGGCGGCGCGCACGCCGGTGGCGCGCACGGCGGCCGGTCCGCTCACGTGCGGCACCTGCGCGACCACCGCGGCGAGCGGCTCGCCCTGCCCGGCGAGGGTGATGACGTGGCCGCCGCCGAAGGACGTGCCCCAGGCGACGACCCGGCGCGGGTCGGCTCCCGGCAGCCCGCGGGCGAACTGCAGCGCGGCGCGCCAGTCCTGCAGCTGCCTCCGCACGTCCAGGACCTGGCGCGGGCTGCCCTCGCTCTCGCCGAAGCCGCGGTAGTCGAAGACGACCACGAGGTAGCCGGCGGCGGCGAAGTGCTCGGCGTAGGCGTCGAGGCGCAGCGCGCGGACGCCGCCGAAGCCGTGGCCCATGACGACCACCGGCCGCGGCCCGCCGTCCGCCGCCGGCCGGTGGACGCGCGCGGCGCAGCGCGTGCCCTCCGAGGTGAAGACCTCCTCGGTCACCGGGCCGCGGGCGCTCTTGAACGTCATGCAAGAGAAGGTACGACGTCTCTTGAGCGGCAGTCAAGATAGGCTGCGGACATGCCGGCCAACCGCCGCCCGGTCGACCGGGAGGCCAAGCGCGAGGAGATCGTGCGGGCCGCGGCCGCCCAGTTCCTCGAGGTCGGCTTCGACGAGACCTCGATGGCCCGGCTCTCGGCGGCGGCGGGGGTCACCACCAACACCGTCTACTGGTACTTCGAGGACAAGGACGCCCTGCTCGTCGCCGTCCTCGACCAGCTCCTGGCGGACGCCCTCCTGCAGCGCGAGCAGGTGGCCGACCGGCCGTGGACCGAGCAGGTCCTGTGGGCGGTCGACCGCCTCGAGCGCATGCGGCGCCTCGTCGCCGTGGTGCACGCCCGAGCCGCCACCTCTCCGGCCGTGGGGGCCTGGCACGAGCGCTTCCACGCCCTGGCCGACGACCTGCTCGCGGACGGCTTCCGGGACGCCGGTGCCGCCGAGGAGGACCTCGCCGCGAGGACCCGCGTCGGCGTCTTCGTCCTCGAGGGCCTCCTCACCCACCCCCAGCCCGAGCAGGAGCGGCGCGCGGTGGTCGAGCTGCTGACCGCCGGCCTCCACCGGTAGCGCCGACCCAGCAGCGCCCTGCCGCCGGTCGACGGAGGACGCCGCCTACTCGGCCGCAGGACGCCTGCGACGCCATCGCTGCAGCTGCACGAGCAGGTGACAGCCCGACGACGCGATGACCGCGCAGCCCCAGAGCCGTACCTGCTCGAGGGAGCCGTCGACTCCGCCACCGTCCACGAAGCCGAGGCGGGAGTACTCGTCGTCGACGTGGAAGAGCGTGCCGACGCCCCACAGCACGATCTGGAACAGCAGGCTCGCGGTGACGACCACGAGCCACGCACGTGTGCGGAGGCGCTGTCCCACGACGAGGACGAGGACCAGGCCGACGACGGAGAGCGCGCCGCAGGCCCAGATCCAGCTCACGCCGAGGACCTGCGAGGGCAACGCAGCGAGCAGCGGACGACGCCGACTGCCTGCGCTGGCGGCCTGGCCCCGCGCGTCCACGAGCCGACGGTGACGCCCACCACTAGGGCGGCGTCTGCTCCGCGGCCCAGCGCTCGAGTGCGGCGACCGCCTCGCGCAGGTCCTGCCCGCGATCGGTGAGCGCGTACGCGCGGGTGTTGTGCCGGAGGGGAAGCCGAGTCAGGACACCAGCCGCCTCCAGCTCGCGGAGGCGGGTGGCGAGCACGTTCGTGGGCACGCCGAGGTCGCGCTGCAGATCGCCGTACCGCTGCGGACCGTCGAGCAGCCGCTCCACGA
>CANKBT010000289.1 GCA_947479995.1 Frankiaceae bacterium
AAGCGGCACGCCGGCCTGTTCTGCAGCGACGACGCGCTCGCCGCGCGCCTGGAGGCCGCGGCCGCCGACACCGGCGAGAAGGTGTGGCGGATGCCGCTCGTCGACGACTACCGGCACGCGCTCGACAGCGCCGTCGCCGACCTGCGCAACATCGGCGACCCGCGCCGCAAGCTGCAGGGCGGCTCGATCACCGCGGCGCTGTTCCTGCGCGAGTTCACCGGCGGCCGGCCGTGGGCGCACCTCGACATCGCCGGGCCGGCGTGGTCCGGCGGCGACGAGGACGAGCGCACCAAGGGCGGCACCGGCTACGGCGTGCGCCTGCTCACCGCGTTCCTCGCCGACCTCGCCGACGCGCCCGAGCCGTCCTGGGGCGCGACCGCCGGCCGGCGGCGCCGCCGGGGCTAGCCCTCGTCGCGCAGCGCCCGCACGGCCCCGAGGGCGCCGTGCGCGCGCAGCGCCGCGCGCTGCCGGTCGACCTCGGCCACCACGTGCGGGTCGTCGGCCAGCTCGCCGAAGACGCCGGTGCGCCGCAGGAAGCGCCCGGTGTCGCGGCTCGCGGCCGCCTCCTGCACGGCCTCCAGCCGGCGGTCGACGACTGCGAGCGGCCGCCCGGCGTCGTCGACGCCCTCCAGCGTGCGCGCCCACGCCGCGACGACGAGCGCGCAGTGCGCGATCGACCGGCCGGCGGCGAGCTGCTCGCGCACCACCGGCAGCAGGAAGGCCGGGATGCGGTCGGACGCCTCGGCGCGCAGCCGGTCGAGCGTGTCGCGCACGTGCCGGTTGCCGAAGCGCTCGAGCAGCGTGCGGCGGTACGCCGGCAGGTCGAGACCCGGCACCGGCGCGAGGGTCGGCGTCGCCTCCCGCTCCATGTACGCGAGCACGAAGGCCGCGAGCGCCGGGTCGGCGGTCGCCTCGTCGGCGTGCACGTGCCCGGCGAGCGCGCCGAGGTGCGCCAGCGCCTGGTGGCCCGCGTTGAGCAGGCGCAGCTTCACGAGCTCGTACGGCGCGACGTCGTCGACGAGCTGCACGCCCGCGCGCTCCAGCGGCGGCCGGCCGTGCGGGAAGCGGTCCTCGAGCACTCACTGCAGGTACGGCTCGCAGACCACCGGCGCGCCGTCCTCGACGCCGAAGCGGTCGGCGAGCAGGGCGACGTCCTCGGGCGCCGTGCGCGGCGTGATGCGGTCGACCATGGACGACGGGAAGGCCACCTCGGCGCGCACCCACGCGCCGAGCGCCGGGTCGCGGCGGGCGGCGAAGCCGCTGAGGGCCTCGCGGGCGACCGCGCCGTTGTGCGCGACGTTGTCGAGCGGCACGACGGCGAACGGCGGCACGCCGCGCGCGCGGCGCCGCACGAGCGCCTCGACGACCAGGCCGAAGACCGTCGACGGCGCGGCACCGGGCTGCAGGTCGAGCAGCACCGCGGGCTCGACCGGCGTGAAGCGCCCGCTCACCGGGTCGACCTGGTAGCCGCCCTCGGTGATGGTCAGCGTGACCAGGCGGGTCGACGTCGCGGCGAGCCGCTCGACGGCGGCCTCCGGGTCGTCCGGCGCGTGCAGGTGGTCGACGAGGGCGCCGACCACCTGGGCGTCGAGCCGGCCGTCGGGGTGCTTGACGAGCAGCGCGTACAGGCCGTCCTGCGCCTGCAGGACCTCGCTGGTGCGGCGGTCGGCCGGGCGCGTGCCGAGGCCGCAGACGCCCCACGCGGTCTCGCCGCCCTCGAGCAGCCGCTCGACGTGCACGGCCAGGTGCGAGCGCGCGAACGCGCCGACGCCGACGTGCACGATGCCCGCCGTGACGGCGCCGCGGTCGTACGACGGCACGGCGACGCCCCGCAGCGCGCCGAGCGCCCCGGCGCGCAGCGCGGTCACCGGTCGGCCACCCGCACGACGAGGTCGGCGCGGGCGCGGGTCGCGTCGACGAGCGCGGCGTTGGCGTCGTCCGAGCCGGCCACCCAGGCCTCGGCGTCGGCCGGGCTCCGCCCGTGGCGCACGTGCCGCGAGACCAGGCGGGCGCGGCGCAGCGCCGGGTCGGGGTCGAGGTACCAGCAGGCGTCGAGCAGGCCGCGCACCGGCGCGAAGGCGCCGTCGGAGAGCAGGTAGTTGCCCTCGGTGAGCACGAGGGGCACGTCGCGCGGCACGGCGAGGGCGCCGGCGAGCGCGTGCTCCTGCGCCCGCACGAACACCGGCGCGTAGACGACGTCGTCCTCGCGGGCGCGCAGCCGGCGCAGCAGGTGCACGTAGCCGGCCGCGTCGAAGGTCTCCGGCGCGCCCTTGCGGTGGCGCAGGCCGAGCCGGTCGAGCACCGGGTCGGCGAGGTGGAAGCCGTCCATCGGCACGGCGACGACGGCGTCGCCGAGCGCGCGCACCAGCGCCGCGGCGAGCGTCGACTTGCCCGCGCCGGGGGCGCCGGCCAGGCCGAGCAGCACGCGCTCGCCGGAGGCCGCCAGCGCGGCGGCGCGCGCGACGAGCTCGCGGGTCGGGAGCACCTCGGCGGGGACGGTCACCGCCGGGCCCTACCCCGGCAGCCGGCCCGGACGCGGGCTAGGCGGCGGTGCGCTTGACGGCGGCGAGCAGGCCGGTGCCGACCGGCAGCAGCGCGGGCACGAGCGAGGGGTCGTCGCGCACGACCTTGGCCAGCTCGCGGGCCGCGAGGGTGTCGGCGTCGCGCGCCGACGGGTCGGCGACGCGGCCGCCGCCGAGCGCGCCGGCGAACACGACGGCCCCGCCCTCGCGCAGCAGGCGCACGGCCTCGGGCAGGTAGTCGAGCGCCTCGGCGCGCGCGGCGTCGCAGAGCACCAGGTCGTACGCGCCGTCCGACAGCCGCGGCAGCACGTCGAGCGCGCGGCCGGCGATGAGCCGCACGCGGCCCGAGGCGACGCCGGCCTCGGCCAGCGAGGCCTTGGCGAGGCGCTGGTGCTCCGGCTCGCTGTCGATGCTCGTGAGCACGCCGTCGGGCTGCAGGCCCTGCAGCAGCCACAGCGTGGCGACGCCCGCGCCGGTGCCGAGCTCGACCGCGTGCCGGGCGCCGGTGAGGGCGGCGAGCAGCCGGAGCGCGGCGCCCGCGACCGGGTCGACGGCGTCGACGCCGACCTCCGCGGCGCGCTGGCGCGCGGCGGCCAGGGTGGCGTCCTCGGGCTGCCAGGCCGCGATCCAGGCCTGCTCGCCGCTCGGGTCGGTGCGCTCGCCGCTCACGGTCCTCCTCGGGTGTCTCGCGGCGACCCTAGTGGCCGGTCGGGCCGGGGAACCGGCGGCGCGCGGCACCCGTTGGACGAGGGGCGCGTGGGCGGTTCACGCGGACCTCACGACCGGGGGTGGAGCGTGCGGGCAGCGGGCGTGCTCCTGCCGCGCCCCAGGCCGGAGGTGCCCATGACCACAGGTGCTGTAGTCGCACTGCCGACGCCCGTCGCCGACGAGGCCGGCGTCGTGCCGGACGCGCCCTGGACGCCGCCCACGTGGGACGAGGTCGTGCGCCGGCACTCGGCCCGCGTCTACCGCCTGGCCTACCGCCTCACCGGCGACCGGCACGACGCCGAGGACCTCACGCAGGAGGTCTTCGTGCGCGTCTTCCGCTCCCTGTCGAGCTACACGCCCGGCACCTTCGAGGGCTGGCTGCACCGCATCACGACGAACCTGTTCCTCGACGGCGTGCGCCGCAAGGCCCGCATCCGCTTCGACGCGCTGCCCGACGACGCCGAGCGGCTGCCCAGCGGCGAGCGCGGCCCGGCGCAGGTCTACGACGACACCCACTTCGACGCCGACGTGCAGGCGGCGCTCGACGCGCTGCCGCCCGACTTCCGCGCGGCCGTCGTCCTGTGCGACCTCGAGGGCCTCACGTACGAGGAGATCGGCGCGGTGCTCGGCATCAAGATCGGCACGGTGCGCAGCCGCATCCACCGCGGCCGCAGCGCCCTGCGCGCGGCGCTCGCGCACCGCGCCCCCGCCCCCGACGGCGCGGTGGCCGCCCGTGCGTGAGGCGGCGCCGTGACCCGGCACCTCGGCGAGGAGCTCGGCGGGCTCGTCGACGGCTCCCTCGACCACGCCGCGCGCGACCACGCGCTCATCCACGTGGCGCGCTGCGCGGAGTGCCGCGCCGAGGTCGAGGCCCAGCGCGCGCTGCGCGCCCGCCTGCTCGACCTGCGCGCGGCGAGCCCGGCGCTGCCGACCGGGCTGGCCGAGCGGCTGCTCGCCGTACCGGTCGCCGGGCCGGTCGCCGGGCCGGAGGTCGCGCCGTGCGCGTCGCCCGCCGGCGCGGCCGTGCTGCCCGCCCCTGCGCCGCCCCCGCCGCGGGGCCCGGCCGGCGCACCGCGCCCC
>CANKBT010000290.1 GCA_947479995.1 Frankiaceae bacterium
CGCCGCCATGACGACCCCCACCGGCCTGCCGCTCACCCGCTGGGACGGGCCCGGCCCGCCCGTCGTGCTGCTGCACGCCGGCGTCGCCGACCGCCGCCAGTGGGAGGCCGTCGGCCCGCACCTGGGGCGCACCGCCCTGGCCTACGACCGGCGCGGCTACGGCGAGGCGCCCGCGCTGCCGCCCGGCGCGGGCCACCTGGACGACCTGCGCGCGGTCCTCGAGGGGCTGGGCGAGCCCGCCTGGCTGGTCGGCAACAGCATGGGCGGCGCGCTCGCGCTCGACACGGCCCTCGAGCTGCCGCACCTGGTCGCCGGGCTGGTGCTCGTCGGCGCGGGCGTGAGCGGCCTCGAGGACCTGCCGGGCTACGAGGACCCGCCGGGCGCGGCCGAGGCGGACGCCGCGCTCACGGCCGCGCAGGGCACCGACCGGCAGGCCGAGGCCGACGTGCGGTTCTGGCTCGACGGGCCGCTCGCGCCGGCCGGCCGCGTGACCGGCCCGGCCCGCGCGCTGGCGCTGGACATGGCCGGGCGCGTCACCGCCGAGGAGTCGCGCAGCGCCGTCGGCGCCTGGGACCGCCTGGCGGAGGTGGGCGTGCCCGTCGTCGTCGCGGTCGGCGAGCTCGACGAGCCGGTGACGGTCGAGATCAGCCGGCGGCTCGCCCAGCGGCTGCCGGGCGCCGTGCTCGAGGTGCTGCCGGGCACCGCGCACCTGCCCTCGCTCGACGCGCCGGAGCTGCTCGTCGAGGTCGTGCGACGGGCGGTCGGGTCCTAGGGCCAGGGGTAGTCGCGCAGCGCGCCCATCTGCGCGTCACCGGTCTGCTCGATCGTCCAGAGGCTGACGCCGACGGCGCCCCCGCGCCTGGCCACGTCGAGGAAGCGGGTCGTCTCCTCGGCGCTGGGCAGGCCGCGGCGGCCGCCCTCGGAGCCCATGTCGTACGCCTGCCCGACCGGCGCCACCGGCAGCCACGGGCTGAGCCGGTCGAGCGACTGCTGCAGCAGCTCCCCGGGCTCGTCGCACGACCAGTAGACCATCGGCACGAAGACGTCGGCGTAGGGCGCGAAGGCGGCGTAGGGGAACTCCGCGAGGCGCCGGTCGGTCGGCCGCGGGACGGTCGCGGCGACCGGCGTCGTGCCGGCGTAGGAGCGCACGAGCGACAGGTAGAGGGTCACGCGCTGCGCGGTCGCGTACGTGCCCTCGGCGCGGGTCTCGACGTCGGGCGCGAACGCGTCGACGCCGAGCGCGAGCGCCTGCTGCGCGCGGCGCGCGTCGGCGACCGGGTCGGACAGGTAGGGGAAGTCCCACGCGACGACGCGCAGCCCGGCGGCGTGCGCGGCGGGCACGAGCGCCGGCAGGACGCGGTCGCCGTAGAAGCCGGTGCGCCCGCCGGTGCGCACCCACACGCTGTCGAGCCCGTTGGCCGTCGCGCGCTGCACGAGCCCGGCGACGTCGACCGGGTCGTCGGCGAAGTTGGTGACCCAGATGCCCTTGCCGGCGACGGCGTCCAGGCTCGCCGCCTTGGGCCCGGGCGGGAGCGGCGCGGGCAGGGCGTCGTCCGCGACCGCCGGCGGGGGCTGCGCCCGCGGCGGCCCGGACGGCGCCTCGCGCGGCGGCGGCGGGCAGCCGGTCAGCGGGGGCGCCGGCGGCACGGGCGGGAGGTCGGCGACGGGCTCCACCGCGGGTGGCGACGGCGCGGTCGGGGCGGCGGCCGGCGTGCGCGGGCCGTCCGGCTCGGAGCGCGCCGCGGTGAGCGAGCCGGCCAGGAGCAGCGCGGCGACGGCGGTCGCGACGACGCGCTCGGGCCGGGTCAGGTGCACGGTCTCCATGGTGCGTCAGGGCGCGCGCGGGCGTGGCAGCATCGAGCGCTCAGGGCCGTTAGCTCAGTTGGCAGAGCACCGGACTTTTAATCCGTTGTGGTCGTCGGTTCGAGCCCGACACGGCCCACCAGATGTCAGTGGCCAGCGCGATGATCGCGGCGTGGGGAAGCGCTGCAGCACGTGCCACGAGGAGAAGCCGCTGAGCGACTACAACGTCCGGCGAGCCGCACCAGACGGCTTGCAGGCCAGGTGCCGGGCCTGCGCGAGGCAGTGGTACGTCGACAACCGGACCGAGCACCGGCGCAACGTCGCCGCACGCAACGCCCGAGTGCTCGTCGAGCGGCGGCAGTTCATCTGCGAGTACCTCCTCGACCATCCGTGCGTGGACTGCGGGGAGGTCGACATCACGGTCCTCGAGTTCGACCACCCGCTCGGGGTCGAGAAGGTGGGCAACGTCATGACCATGGCGCTGGAGCTCCGGTCGTGGCCTGCAGTCCTCGTGGAGATGGCCAAGTGCGAGGTGCGGTGCGCCAACTGCCACCGTCGCCTGACCGGTGAGCGGGCCGGGTGGTACCGGACCGAGGTGCAGCGCCTCGTCGCGGACCAGCGGCGGGCAGACGCCGTGGCCCGCTTGTCCTCCCTGCAGACCCGTACCGCCTGATTGAGCGCGGACGCGCGAACCCCCCCTTCTGCTCGCTGGACCCCGGCGGGTGTGATCGCGTGCCCGAGCGGTGCTCGGACACGCAGTCCGGTCGTTGCGGGGTGCTCGGACCAGCCGGACCGCGGCCGGACGCCCGGCCGCGGCGGCAGCTGCGTGTCCAAGCCCTCCCACGGCGCCGCGCCGCGGCCGTTGGCCCTCGACCGAGCCTCGTGACTGAGCCAGCCCGCGCGGGCGCTCGCCCGACCCGAGCGCTCGGCCGCACCCGGCACGATCGACGCGCGTGCTCACGCAGCCAGGCCTCCGGCGCGCGCCGACTCTTCGCGTGATCATGCGCGGGAGCCCCTCGCGGCCCTCCTGGCGCCCTGTGGTCTGCTCGCTGGCGTGACCGCCGTCCTGCTCGCCCTGGTCACGGCGGTCTGCTACGGCGTCGCGAACTACCTGGGGCCGGTGCTCACCCGCAGCCAGCCGCTCGGCGGGGTGCTGGTGGTCGGCCAGACGGTCGGGCTGGCGCTGGCCGGTGCGCTGCTGCTGCTCGCGGGCGGCGAGGCCCCCGACACCCGGCACCTCGTGCTCGGCGTGCTCGCGGGCGTCTGCAACGCGGCGGCCATCGCCGCGGTCTACGCCGCCGCGGCGATCGGGCCGATGAGCGTCGTCGTCCCGCTCGGTGCGACCGGCGGCATCGTGCCGGTGCTGGCCGCCATCGCCCTCGGCGAGCGGCCGTCGGCGCTGCAGCTGCTCGGCATCCCGCTCGCGGTCGTCGGCGTCGTGCTGGCGGCCTCGCGCTCGCGCGCGGCGCAGGCGCCGGAGCCGTTGGAGTGCGAGGGGCTCGACCTCCCGCAGGGGCAGCAGCCCGTCAGCCGCAGGGTCGTCGTGCTGACGCTGTTCTCCGCCCTGGCCTTCGGCGGCTTCCTCACGCTGTTCGGCGAGGCCAGCGACTCGGGGCCGCCGTGGGCCATCTTCAGCAGCCGCGCCGCGGTGCTGGCCTGCACGGTCGCCTTCGTGCTCGCCCGGCGCCAGCCCGTGCGCATGCCCGGCCGCGCGGTGGGCCTCGCGGCGGTGCCGGGGGTGCTGCTGCTCGTCGGCACCGCGTCGTACGGCGAGGCGACGACGCAGGGGCTGGTGAGCGTCGTCGCGGTGCTCGCGACGCTCGCGCCGGTCGTCACCGTCGGCCTGGCGGTGGTGCTGCTCGGCGAGCGCCTGGCCCGCCGCCAGCAGCTCGGCGTCGGCACGGCGCTGGTCGGGATCGTGCTGCTCGCGGGAGGGTGAGGCCATGACCGGTCTCCGGCGCCTGCTGCGCGCCCCCGCCACCGTCGACCTCGCCGCGCTCGCCCCGCGCTCGACGCCCGGCTTCGACGGCGACAAGGCGGCGGCCGCCGAGGAGGTCGCCGCGCTCGGCCCGCGCCTGGCCGACCTGCAGGAGAGGCTCTACGCCAACGGCAAGGTCGGCGACCCGCGCCGGGTGCTGCTCGTGCTGCAGGCGATGGACACCGGCGGCAAGGACGGTGCGGTCAAGCACGTGCTCGGGCTGGTCGACCCGGCCGGCGTGCACGCCCGCGCCTTCGGCAAGCCGACCGAGGAGGAGCTCGCCCACCACTACCTGTGGCGCGTCGAGCGGGCGCTGCCCGGCCCCGGGATGCTCGGCGTCTTCAACCGCAGCCACTACGAGGACGTGCTCGTCGTCCGGGTGCACGACCTCGTGCCGCCGGAGGTCTGGGGCGGCCGCTACGACGAGATCAACGCCTGGGAGGCGCGCCTGGCGGCCGAGGGCACGGTGCTCGTCAAGGTCTTCCTGCACCTGTCGTACGAC
>CANKBT010000291.1 GCA_947479995.1 Frankiaceae bacterium
CGAGCTCATCGCCGAGGCCATGGACAAGGTGGGCAAGGACGGCGTCATCACCGTCGAGGAGAGCCAGGCGACCGGCCTGGAGCTCGAGCTGACCGAGGGCCTGCAGTTCGACAAGGGCTACATCAGCCCGTACTTCGTCACCGACCCCGAGCGCATGGAGACCGTCCTGGAGGACGCCTCCGTGCTCATCGTCAACGGCAAGGTGTCCTCGCTGGCCGAGCTGCTGCCGCTGCTGGAGAAGGTCGTCCAGGCGCAGAAGCCGCTGCTCATCGTGGCCGAGGACGTCGACGGCGAGGCGCTGTCGACGCTGGTCGTCAACGCGATCCGCAAGACCGTCCGCGTCGCGGCCGTCAAGGCCCCGGGCTTCGGCGACCGCCGCAAGGCGATGCTGCAGGACATGGCGATCCTCACCGGCGCCCAGGTCGTGTCGGCCGAGGTCGGCCTCAAGCTCGACCAGGTCGGCCTCGAGGTGCTCGGCACGGTCCGCACGATCACCGTCACCAAGGACACGACGACGATCGTCGACGGCGCCGGCAGCAGCGACGAGGTCGCCGGCCGCGTGTCGCAGATCAAGGCCGAGATCGAGGCCAGCGACTCCGACTGGGACCGCGAGAAGCTCCAGGAGCGCCTCGCCAAGCTCGCCGGCGGCATCGGCGTCATCAAGGTCGGCGCCCACACCGAGACCGAGCTCAAGGAGCGCAAGCACCGCCTCGAGGACGCCATCTCGGCGACCAAGGCGGCCGTCGAGGAGGGCATCGTCCCCGGCGGCGGCGCCGCGCTCATCCACGCCGCGGCCGTCCTGGTCGACGGCCTGGGCAAGAGCGGCGACGAGCTGACCGGCGTCCACGTCGTGCGCAAGGCGCTCGACGAGCCGGCCCGCTGGATCGCGCAGAACGCCGGCCTCGAGGGCCGCGTCGCCGTCAACCGCGCCCGCGAGCGCGGCGCCGACGACAAGAACCAGGGCCTCAACGCCGCCACCGGCGAGTACGGCGACCTGGTCGCCCAGGGCGTCGTCGACCCGGTCAAGGTGACCCGCTCGGCCGTCCGCAACGCCGCGAGCATCGCGGCGATGCTGCTCACCACGGAGACCACGGTCACCGACCGGCCGGAACCCCCGGCCGAGGAGCACGGCGGCCACGGCCACGGCCACGGGCACGCGCACTAGCCCGTCCGCGCACCGTCGACGGCCCGGTCCCCCGCGGGGGCCGGGCCGTCGCGCGTCCGGGGTCAGGCGCCGGCGGGCGTGCCGGCGCTGCCGCGCTTCCACCAGCCGCTGATCGACGTCGCGGCGCGGGGCAGGCCCCGCTCGTCGCGCGCCCACCGGCGCAGCGGGCGCAGGCACGACGCCTCGCCGGCCGCCCATACGAACAGCGAGGCGCCGTCCGGCACCTCGACCGCGCGGACGGCGTCGACGAGCACCTCGGTGGTGCCGGGCGGGGCGTCGCCGCGGTGCACCCAGCGCACCTCGACGCCGGGCGGGCCGGTCAGCGGGTGCTCCTCGTGCGGCCCGGCGACCTCGACGAGCGCCCAGCCGCGGGTGCCTGCCGGCGCGGTCTCCAGCCAGCGCGCGACGACGGGGGAGGCGGCCAGGTCGCCGGCGAACAGGTAGCGGTCGTACGTCGTCGGCACGACGAGGCCGTCGGGCGGCCCGACGAGCCACAGGTCGTCGCCGGGCGCCGCCGCGGCGGCCCAGTCCGAGGCGAGCCCGCCGGGGTGCAGCACCACGTCGACCTCGAGCGCGTCGGCCGTGCGGCGCCGCACGCTGTAGTCGCGGCTCGTCGGCCGCGGGGTCGGCCAGGCGAGCTCCTCGCCGCGCTGCTCGGGCAGGCGCAGAGCCCCGCCCACCGGGTCGGGGAACAGCAGCTTGACGTGCTCGTCGACGGCCTCGGGGTGCGAGGTCAGCCCGGCCAGGTCGTCGCCGCCGAGGCGCACGCGGAGCAGCCCGGCGCCGACCGGGGCGGTGCCGAGCACCTGCAGGCGGTGCAGCCGCCGCGGGTAGGCGACCTTGCGCGCGCGGTCGCCGGCGAGGGCCGCGCGGACGTCGTCGAGCGTGCTCACGCGACCAGGCTAGGAGCCCGGCGGCGGTCCTACTTGAGGACGGCGCCCATCTCGAAGTGCATGGGGTCGGTGTACTTCCAGTCGCCGCCCCAGCGGAAGCCCCACCGCTTGAAGATGGCGACGACCTCGGGGTCCATCGTGCCGCGGATGCCGCGGTAGTTGGTCGAGGCGTCCATGTCGATGGCGATGCCCCAGGTGTGCAGCGAGATCGACCCGCCCGGGTTGCGCTCGATGAAGCGCGGCACGTAGCAGCCGTCGTACGTCGTGAGCTTGCCGGCCAGGCCGCGGGCCTCGACCTCGGCGAGCGCGCCGCGCAGCTGCGGAAGCATCAGCCGGTGGCAGGTGACCGTGCCGAAGACCGGCACCTGCTCGGTGCGGATGTTGTCGCGCACCCACGCCGCGTCGGGCTGGATGGTGCCGTCCGGGAAGTACTTGTACGAGAAGGCGCCGAAGGCCTTGGCCGCCGCGCCCCCGGTGAGGAAGGCGGTCGGGTCGCCGGCCGGTTGGCTGAGCAGGTCGACGGCGGCGCCCTCGCCGGTCACCTCGCGCACGAGGCCGGCCAGCGCGACGGGGTCGCGGCCGTCGGCGGCGTCGAGCACGACGCCGGTGGCGGCCGGCAGGCCGAGGCGGTCGCCGACGGCGTCGCTGACGACGAGGTCGGTGTCGGGCAGCCCGGTGGTGGCCAGGGCGCCGAGCCGCACGGGCACCGGCGCGCCGCCACCGGCGGGCACGATGCCGACCGGCTGGCCCAGCACGAGGCCGAGCCGGGTGGCGGCGTCGTGGCTCGCGACGACCTCGCCGCGCGCGACCGCCTGCCAGACGTCGGTGGCCTCGGCGGTGCCCTCGGCGGCGTAGGTGCGGAAGGCTGCGGGGTCGACGCCGACGGCCGGCACGAGCTGGTCGCCGACGGCGACCGTGCCGGAGCGGAAGACCAGGGCGGTGCCGCCCTCGGTGAGCTCCGACAGCCGGGTGACGGCCTCGGGCGCCAGCGGCTGCGGCCCGGTGACGAGCACGTCGGGCTGGGCGCGGCCGGCGAGCGGGGCCAGCGGCGCGGCCGGCGCCGGCGCGGCGGGCGCGGACGCCGCCGGGGCGGGGGAGGGCGCGGCCTCGACGGTGCCGACGGAGAACTCGCTGGCCGTGGGCGCCGCGGTCTCGAGCGCCTCGTCGTCCGGGCCCTGCGCGGCCACGGCGGTGCCCGCGACCAGCACGGCGAGCGCGGCGGTGGCGACGAGCTGCGGCGCGCGGGGCCGGCGGCGCGGGCGGGGCAGGGCGGGCACGGGGCGGACTCCGGGGGAAGCGGTGTGCTCGGACTCTACGTGCCCGTCCGACTGCTGTCCGCAAGGACGAGCGGGCCGGGGGGCTCGTCCGGTGCAACGCGCCCGCTCCTCGGAGGTGACGCGCGCCACCCGTACGGCGGTGCAGGTCGGCGCGGGTCTGTGCGGCGGGGCGGGGCTAGGAGGCGTGCGCCACCGAGGGGGCGTCGGCGGCGTGCCAGGCGGCCTCGCGCTCGCTCTCGGACAGCCCGCCCCAGATGCCGTACGGCTCGCGGCTCGCGAGGGCGTGCGAGCGGCACAGGGCCAGCACGGGGCAGGAGGCGCAGACGGCCTTGGCGGCGGCCTCGCGGCGGGCCCGGCGCGGGCCGCGCTCGCCCTCGGGGTGGAAGAAGAGCTCGCTGTCGACACCGCGGCAGCTGCCCTTCATCTGCCACTCCCACTTCTCGACGGTGGGGCCGGGGAGCCTGCGGATGTCGGTCATGGTCCGTCCCTGCGCTCGAGAGGTGAGGGGAGGCGACCCCTGCACGACTGACGCTACAACCGCGCCAGACGTTGTTCAAGTACCCGCGTGAAGCGGTTCAACCCTTCTCCGAGTCGACGCCCGGGCAGGTGGGGTACACGCTGGAGCGAGCCCCGCCGGACCGTCCGGCAGGCACGGGTCGGGAGGCGACGTGGCCGAGCAGCCGTCGCCGGCGCCGGCCGTCCGGCCGCCGTCGGGCCCGCCGGGCTCCGCCGGCCTCCCGGTCGCCGTCGTCGCGCGCCGCCTGGGCGTCGCCCCGGCGACCCTGCGCACCTGGGCCCGCCGCTACGGCCTCGGCCCGAGCGTGCACGAGGCGGGCGCCCACCGCCGCTACGGCGCGGACGACGTCCGGCGCCTGGAGCTCATGCGCTCGCTCGTGCTCGACGGCACGCCGCCGGGCGAGGCCGCCGCGCAGGCGCTCGCCG
>CANKBT010000292.1 GCA_947479995.1 Frankiaceae bacterium
GGCCGGCGGCAGGAGCGCTGCCCGGGTCGCCGGGCCGACGACGCCGTCGGCGGCCAGCCCGCGGGCGGCCTGGAAGGCGCGGAGCGCGGCGGCGGTGCGCGGGCCGAAGTCGCCGTCGGCGGGGACGCCGAGGGCCCGCTGCACGGCGGCCACCTCCGGGCCGCGGCTGCCCTGGCGCAGCACCCCCGGCGCGGCGGCGCCGCCGGGTCGGCCGACCGACCAGTTCGTGCCCCAGATGCGCTGCAGCGAGACGACCCGGCCGCTCTCGGGCGCGTGCCAGACCGTGTCGGCGGTCGCGAGGATGCCGTTGTGGCCGACCCGGCCGCTCGCGTCGTGCCAGAACACGACGTCGCCGGGCTGGCGCTGCTCCTTCGGCACCACGGGCAGCGCGTCGCGCTGCGCCTGGGCGGTGCGGGGGAGCGCGACGCCGGCGCGGCCGTACACCCACTGCACGAGGCCGGAGCAGTCGAAGCGGTCGGGGCCCTCGGCGCCGAACTGGTAGGCGTCGCCCGCCTCCGCGGCGGCGTAGCGCACGACCTGGTCGCCGCGGCCGGAGGCCTGCGCGGGCCCGCCGCCGAGCACGACCACGCCGGCGACGAGCCCGCCGGCGACCCCGAGCTGCGGGGCGCGCGAGGCCTGCAGGTGCTGCGGGGCGGCGCGGCCGAGGGCGCGGCGCGGGGTGGGGTCGCCGACGCGGGCGGTGAGCAGGGGGCGGTGCGGCACGGGCGGCGGCCTCTCGGCGGGAGCGGGTCGCGGCGACCGTACCGGTGTGGCTCGTGGTGCGGAAGGGGCAGGTGTCAAGCCGACACGCCGCGCGTCACCGGCCGCGCTGCCCGAGGACGACCAGCCCGACCGCCGGCGGGAGCAGCGCGCCGACGACCAGCACGGCGAGCCGCAGCGGCACGGGCGCCGGCACCAGCAGCCCGAGCAGGAGCAGGGCGAGCGAGGCCAGCGCGACGACGAGCTGCACCCGCTGGCGGCGGTCGAGCTCCTCGCGGGCGCGCTCGGCCGGCGTCAGGGTGACGATGTCGTGGACCGTCGGACGCTCATGAGCCGACAGCTTGTCCCGCAGCCACTTCAGGTGTGGTCTCATGTCGGCATGGCCGAGCACCTGCGCGTCGCGACGCTCATCGGCGACGTCGTCGCGTCGCGCCGCGCCCCCGACCGCACCCGCATGCAGGGCAGCCTGCGCGAGGCCCTCGAGGCGGTCAACGCGGCGGTGCCCGCGACGCAGCCGCTCGACGTCACCGTCGGCGACGAGTTCCAGGGCGCGTACGGCTCGGTCGCCGCCGCCGCCCGGGCGGCGCTGCTGCTGCGGCTCACGCTGCTGCCGGGCGTCGACACCCGCTACGGCCTGGGCTGGGGCGGCATCAGCGTCTTCGACGCCGACCGGGCGCTGCCCTCGCAGGACGGTCCGGGCTGGTGGGCGGCCCGCGAGGCGATCGAGCACGTCGACGCCACGGCCGGGCGGCGCGGCCGGGCGCGCGGCATGGCCACCTGGTTCGTCGACCACGGCGCGACGGCCTGGCCGGCCGGCGCCGACGCCCCGCCCGCGGCGCCGGCCGTCGCGGGCGCCGTGAACGGCCTGCTGCTGCTGCGCGACGAGCTGGTCGCCCAGCAGAGCGACCGCGCCCGCCGCCTGCTGCTCGGCTGGCTGCGCGGCCGGCAGCAGCAGGAGCTCGCGGCCGACGAGGGCATCACGCAGTCGGCGGTGTCGCAGCAGCTGGCCCGCAGCGGCGCGTACGCCGTCCGCGACGCCCTGGACGCGCTGGACGGGGTGGCCGCGTGGAGCTCCTAGGCCTGGCGCTGCTGGCCGTCGGCCTCGCCGACGCCGTCCGCTGGCAGCCCGACGCCGGCCGCCGCCGCAGCGCCGCCGCCCTGGCCGCCGCGGTCGCGGTGGTCGCCGGCGTCCTGGCCCTGGCCGGGCTCGAGCCGGTCGAGGGCGCGGTGTGCGGTCTCGCGGTCGCCGCCCTCGTCGCGCTGTGGCTCGTCACCTCGGCGCGCGCCCTGCGCACCGGCCGCGGCGCGCCGCTGCCGCTCGCGGTCCTCGCCGCCGGCGGCCTCGGGCTGCTCGCCGCCTCCGGTCCGGTGCCGTCCTTCGGCGGGCCGCTCGTGCGCTGGTACGACGGGCTCGACGTCCCCGCGCTCGCCGGCCAGGGCTTCGGCCGCTTCGCGGTCGCCGCCGGCGCCCTCGCCGTGCTGCAGGTGACCGGCAACGTCGTCGTCCGCCTCGTGCTGCTCGGCGCGGGCAGCACGCCGCCGGCCGTCGAGGGCACGCTCCGCGGCGGCCGGGTGCTCGGGCCGCTGGAGCGGACGTTCCTGTTCGCCCTCACCCTCGGCGGCGAGCTGACGGCGGCCGCGGTCGTCGTGGCCGCCAAGGGGCTGCTGCGCTTCCCGGAGATCCAGCGCTCGCGCGCCGGGGGCGTCGACGCCCTCACCGAGTACTTCCTCATCGGCTCGCTGACGAGCTGGCTGCTCGCCCTGCTGCTCGTCCCGCTCGTCTGAAGCCCTCGGCTCACGTCACGCCGAGTACAGCCCCGAGCTCATGTCGCGTCGAGCACCGCGCGGTCCTCCGCGACCTGCTGCGCGACCAGGGGGTCGGGCTCCCAGCCCTCCGCGCAGAGGCAGTCGTGCAGGGCCACCCGCGCGCGCCGCATCTCGCGGTCGAGGCGCTCCCGGTCGCCCCCGGCCTGGCGCCGCGCGACGTCGCAGGCGGCGTAGGCCTCCCACGCGGCGCGCAGGGCGCTGCTCACTCGAGGCTCCTCCCGTCTGGCGTGGGGGGTGCCCGACAGGTGCCCGCGCCACGGGGCCCCTAACGCCCCGGACGGGTGACGCGCGCCCGCCGGGCCGGGTGCCGGGCGCGCCGCCGGGCCGCTGCTGCGCGAGACTGGGCGCATGGTCGAGTACCGCACCCCCGCCGAGATCGAGGAGATGCGCCCCGCGGGGCGCTTCGTCGCCGAGGTGCTCACGGCACTGCGCGCGAAGGCCGACGTCGGCGTCAACCTGCTCGAGCTCGACGCCCTCGCGCACCAGATGATCCGCGACCGCGGCGCGACGTCCTGCTACGTCGACTACCACCCGTCCTTCGGCGCCAGCCCGTTCGGCAAGGTGCTCTGCACGTCGGTCAACGACGCGGTGCTGCACGGGCTGCCCCACGACTACGCGCTCGCCGACGGCGACGTGCTGAGCCTCGACTTCGCCGTGTCGGTCGACGGCTGGGTGTCGGACTCCGCGACGACCGTGGTCGTCGGCACGCCGAGGCCGGAGGACCTCAGGCTCATCGCCGCCACCGAGGAGGCGCTCGCCGCGGGCATCGCCGCCGCGAAGGTCGGCGGCAAGCTGGGCGACATCTCCGAGGCGATCGGCCGGGTCGGCCGCAAGGCCGGCTACACGATCAACACGCAGTTCGGCGGCCACGGCGTCGGGCGCGAGATGCACGGCCCGCCGCACGTCTCGAACGACGGCCGCCGCAACCGCGGCCTGCCGCTCAAGGCGGGCCTCGTGCTCGCCATCGAGCCGTGGTTCCTCGCCAGCACCGACGAGATCTACACCGACCCCGACGGCTGGACGCTGCGCAGCGCCGACGGCTCCCGCGGGGCGCACTCCGAGCACACCGTCGCGATCACGCCCAAGGGGCCGCTGGTGCTCACCGCGCGGGACTGACCGGGCCCGCGCACGACGAAGGCCCCCGACCACGGGTCGGGGGCCTTCGTCCTGCAGCGTGTCCGAGGGGGGACTTGAACCCCCATTCCCCGCAAGGGGAACTAGCACCTCAAGCTAGCGCGTCTGCCAATTCCGCCACCCGGACCGGTGACCCGCCACCTGCTCGCGGGCGGTCGTCACTGTAGCGGAACACGCCCCGCGTACGGTGCGGGCATGACGCACCCGGACCCGCAGGACGAGGTCGTCGACCTGTGCCGCGACCTCATCCGCTTCGCCAGCGTGAACGACGGCACCGGCCGCGGGCCGGGGGAGCGGGCGGCCGCCGAGCACGTCGCCGAGAAGCTCGCCGAGGTGGGCCTGGAGCCGACGGTGCTCGAGTCGGCGCCCGGGCGCACGAGCGTCGTCGCGCGCATCGAGGGCGAGGACCCGGGCCGCGACGCCCTGCTCGTCCACGGCCACCTCGACGTCGTGCCGGCCGAGCCCAAGGAGTGGACCTACGACCCCTTCGCGGCCGAGGTCGCCGACGGCTGCGTGTGGGGCCGCGGCGCGGTCGAC
>CANKBT010000293.1 GCA_947479995.1 Frankiaceae bacterium
AGCTCGACGTCGCCGCCGGCGTGCTCGACGCGGGCGAGGGTGGCCGCCTCGTCGTCGCCGTCGAGCCAGGCCTGGGCGAGCGCGTAGCGGGTGCCGTCGTCGGTCGAGCCGGCGACCAGCAGGCGCACCTGCACCCGGGACGCCGCGACGTCGCGCTCGGCGGCGTAGGCGGCGACGGACGGGTCGAGCAGCCCGTCGGGCAGCGTGCCGCGCTCCGGCCAGTCGACGACGTTGCCCGGCGCCGCGCCGGACGCGACCGCGGGAGCCGTCGGGGTGCTCACCGGGTCGGGTGCGGGCTCGTCGTGCACCACGCCGCCGTCGGCGCCCGTGACGCGGACGCGGTCGAGCGCCGGGTCGCCCTCGAGCGCCGTGGTGCCGACGCCGTCGGCGAGCTCCGCGAGCGGCGCATCGCCGGCGCCGCGGGGGGCGTACGCCAGGCGGGTGCTGCCCGGCGCGGCGACGACGAGCAGGCGCGCCACCTCGTCGCCCGGCAGCGCCGCGACCAGCGCGGTCGTCGCCGGGGTCACGTCGCCGGAGGCCGCCAGCCGGGCGCCCTCGCTCGTCTCCCGCTGCACGCCCCACTGCGCGCCGTCCGGGCCGGTGCTGACGAACACCACCTCGGCCCGGCCGGACGACTCGGCGACCTGCCCGAACAGCGGCGTCCACGTGCTGCCCGGGTGCTCGGCGCGCCAGGCGTCGCGCAGGGCGGCGAGCGCGCCGTCGTCGGGGCCGGTGCGCCCCTCGCGGTACGGCCACGGGGCGGCCGGGTCGAGCGCACCGGTGACGGGGGCGGGCAGCGGGGGCGGCGGGGGCGTCGGCTCCTGCGCCACGGAGTCGGGGGCCGTGGCCCCGCCGCCGCGGAGCAGCGCGGCGGGCACGGCGACGCCCGCCAGAGCCGCGACCAGGGCGACGGCCGCCCCGGCGGCGCGGGTGCGGCGGATCCGGCGGGCGCGCTGCTCGACGCCGGCGAGCGGGTCGGCGGCGGGCACCAGCACGTCGGCGCGGGCCTGCAGGGCGCGCCGGAGCTCGTCGTCCAGGGGAGGGGTCATGCGGGCACCTCGGTCGTGGGCAGGGCGAAGCGCTCGTCGTCGCGCAGCCCGGCGTCGTCGCGGAGGCGGGCCAGGGCGCGGGAGCAGGTGGACTTGACGGTGCCGACCGAGACGCCGAGCACGCGGGCGGTCTCGGCCTCGGAGAGGTCCTCGTAGTAGCGCAGGACGACGGTGGCGCGCTGCTTGCGCGGCAGCCCGGCGAGGGCGCGCCACAGCGCGTCGTGCAGCACCAGGTCGGAGGCGCTGTCCCGCCCGCCGGCGACCTCGGGCAGCTCGCCGACGGGCCGCTCGTCGACGCGCCGCCGGCGCCACACCGAGGTCTGCGCGTTGACCATCGTGCGGCGCACGTAGCCGTCGAGGGCCTCGCGCTCGCGCACGCGGTCCCACGCCAGGTAGGTCTTGGCGAGCGTCACCTGCACGAGGTCCTCCGCGTCGGCGCGGTTGCCGGTCAGCAGGTAGGCCGTGCGCAGCAGCGCGCCCGAGCGCGCCACCACGAAGGACCGGAAGTCCTCGCGCCCCTGCTCGTCCACGTGCCCCCCTCCGACGTGCCGTCACAGGCAGGACGCCGCCGCGCGCGGCGGGGTTGCCTGTGCCGGCGCCTCAATACAGTGGCGGCATGGAGCGCTTCGTGGTGACCGGTGGTGCGCGGCTCGCCGGCGAGGTGCCGGTGACCGGCGCCAAGAACAGCGTCCTGAAGCTCATGGCCGCGGCCCTGCTGGCCGAGGGGCGCAGCCGGCTCACGGCCGTCCCGGCCATCTTCGACGTGCCGGTGATGGCGCAGCTGCTCGAGCGGCTCGGCTGCGACGTCCTGCTCGAGCCGGGGGCGGTGAGCATCGACGTGCCGGCCGTGCCGGGGCACGAGGCCGACTACGACCTGGTGCGCCGCATCCGCGGCTCGATCGCGGTGCTCGGCCCGCTGCTGGCGCGCTGCGGCGAGGCCAAGGTCGCGCTGCCGGGCGGCGACGCCATCGGCAGCCGCCCGCTCGACATGCACATCGGCGGGCTGGTCAAGCTCGGCGCGACCGTCGACATCGAGCACGGCTACGTCGTCGCGCGGGCGCGGCGGCTCGTCGGCACGCAGCTGTGGCTCGACTTCCCGAGCGTCGGCGCGACCGAGACGCTGCTCATGGCGGCCGTGCTCGCCGAGGGCACGACGACGCTCGACAACGCTGCGCGCGAGCCGGAGATCGTCGACCTGTGCACGATGCTGCAGCAGATGGGCGCGCAGCTCGAGGGCGTCGGCAGCAGCACGCTGGTCGTCGAGGGCGTCGAGGGCCTGCGCCCCACCGCGCACGAGACCGTGCCCGACCGCATCGTGGCCGGCACCTGGGCGATCGGCGCGGTGATGACGCAGGGCGACGTGCGGGTGCGCGGCGGCCGCGCCGACCACCTCGCCACGCCGCTCGACAAGCTCGTGCAGACCGGCGCGGTCGTCGACGTCGAGCCGGACGGCTTCCGGGTGCGCATGGACCGCCGCCCCACCGCGGTCGACCTGGTCACGCTGCCGTACCCCGGCTTCCCGACCGACCTGCAGCCGATGTTCCTCGCGCTCGACTCGGTCGCCGAGGGCACGGCGATGGCGACCGAGAACGTCTTCGAGAGCCGCTGGATGTACGTCGACGAGCTCCGGCGGCTCGGCGCCGACGTGCGCACCGACGGCCACCACGCGGTCGTCCGCGGGCGGGCGCGGCTGTCGGGCGCGCCCGTGCGCGCGCACGACATCCGGGCCGGGGCGGGCCTGGTGCTCGCCGGGCTGGTGGCCGACGGCGTCACCGAGCTGTCGGACGTGCACCACGTCGACCGCGGCTACGAGGGGTTCGTGGAGAGCCTGGTCGCCCTCGGTGCCGACGTCCGCCGCGAGACGGTCGCCGACGAGCCGTACTGACCGGGCGCTAGCCCGAGACGAGCTGGCGGGCGCGGTCCTCGTCGGTGCGGAAGACGAGCACGACCCGCTCGCCGGGCTCCGCGCCGTCGGCCACGGTGCCGCGGATGCCGCTGCCGGCGAGCACGTCGCGCAGCAGCAGGGCGTCGTCGTCGGTGCGGACCGTCGCGACCGGCACGAGCAGGCCGTAGTCGCCGCGGGCGAGGGCCCGGGCGCGGCGGCGCTCGGCGCGCGCGTCGCGGTCGCTGGTGGAGAACACCCAGCGGCAGACCAGCGCGAGCACGCCGATCAGCGCGACGGCGATCAGCGGCCCGACCGCGAAGCTGAAGCTGTTGTCGACGCCCACCCGCCGATCCTCCCAGAGACCGCTGCGGCGCGCCTCCCCGACGCCGGCCGGGGGCTGTGGCAGGAACGACGCAACCGTCCGGCCCCCTGGTGCGTCTTCCCCGTCAGCACCCGGAGAGCCGGTGGGAGGGAGGACGCCGTGCGCGTCGTACGAGAGCAGGCCGCGCCCCGCGGCACCACCACCGACCCCGGGGCGCCCCTCGCCCCGGTGCGGGCGGTCCCGGTCGTGCCGGTGCCCGCCGGCCCCGCCGACGTCGTGCGCGTCGTCGCCCACGGCGAGGCCCTCGCCCTCGTCGGCCGCCTCGACGTGCACGCCGCCGCCGACGTGCGCCTCGCGCTCGTCGACCACCTCGCCGCGGGCAGCGGCCCGCTCGTCGTCGACCTGGCCGGCATCACCGTCGTCGACGCCACCGGGCTCGGCGTGCTCGTCGGCGCACACCGCCGCGCCGGCCGGGCCGGCCGGGCGCTCGTGCTGCAGGACCCCTCGCCGACGGTCGCGCGCGTGCTGCTGCTCACCCGGCTCGAGCGCGTGCTGCGCGTCGAGCGGTCCTCCGCCCTGGCCTGAGCCGACCGGGCCCTACCCTGCGGCGCATGACCGCGCTGCCCCGGCCCGACGGGTGGCGGGACGCCCTGCGCGGCCCGACCACGCCGATCCCCGTCGAGCAGGCCGACGGCGGGGTGCGCTTCCCCGTGCGCCCGAGCGTCGCGGTCGTCGTCGGCACCGGCGTCGCGGGCGCGCTGCTGCTCGCCCTCGGGCTGGCCGCGCTCGTCCTCAGGCCCGCCGACGGCGGCTCGCGCGCCGGCACCGCGGTGCTGGGCGTCGTGCTGTCGGCCTTCGCCCTCGTGCTGCTGTCCGTGCCGGTGGGCTGGGTCCGGGGGGCGAAGGACCGCCGGCTCGGCGTCGTCCTCACGCCGGAGGCGGTCGTCGTCCACCAGGGGCG
>CANKBT010000294.1 GCA_947479995.1 Frankiaceae bacterium
GCCCCCGCTGCCGCCGGCGCGACCCGTCCCGCCGCCGGCCGTGGTGCCGCCGGTGCCCGTGCCGGTGCCGCCGGTCCCCGTGCCACCCGTGCCACCGGTGCCGCCCGTGCCACCGGTGCCGCCGGTGCCCTCGCCGGGGCCGGCGGGCGCGCTCAGGCCGGCCAGCACCGGCAGCGTGAGCACGCCGGGGGAGGCGGCGCTGGTGGTGGCGGTGACGTCCGACGGCACGACGTTGCCGCGGTAGCCGGCGTCGCTCGCCGCGAGCACGACCGCCAGGGAGTGCCCGGCGGGCACGCGCTGCACGACGCCCGGCAGCTCGACCGTCACGGGCTCGTCGAGCGAGGGGAAGCGCGCGGCCGAGACCAGCCTGTGCTGCAGCAGCACGGTGCCGTCGGGCGCGACGTCGTAGAGCTTGGCGAACAGCACCAGGTCGCCCGCGCCGTCCGGCAGCGGCACCGACGGCGCCGTGCGCGACAGCTGCACGGTGAGGGTCGGCACGCCGGCCAGGTCGAGGTCGCGCTCGAGCGGGCCGGTCGACCACTGCGCGAAGGTGCCGGGCGCGTCGAAGGGCGGCTCGTCCGGCAGCACGACGGGCACCTCGCTGTAGCTCGACGGCAGGCCGGCCGGCACGACGGAGGCGAAGGTGGCGGCGCCGTCCTGCACGGCCGCCGGGTCGGCGACCAGCGCGTCGGTGCCCGACAGCAGCAGGCGCTGCGACGGCGCGACGGGGTAGCCGGGCGCGCTCGCGTACGCCTCGGCGACCTGCGCGGCGGTGCCGCCGTCCGGCAGCACCCAGTCGCGGTAGTACTCGGTGTCGAGCGACGGCGCCGGGCCCTTGCCGAGCAGGTAGTGGTCGAACCACGCGGCGTACACGCTCGCCAGGTAGGTCTCCTCGGCGGGCAGGCGCTGGTCGAGCTCGCCCGGCTTCGGCGTCGCCGTGCTGTGCCCCCAGCTCTGCCAGACCATCTTGACGTCGTTGCCGCGGGCCTTCAGCGCGCTCCAGGTCGCGATGGCCTCCTGCAGGTTGAACAGCGTGTCGGCCTGCCCCTGGCTCAGCAGCACGGGGACGTCGACGTCGTCGAGGTAGCTGGCCACCGAGGCGCTGCGGGCGAAGGCGAGCGTGCTCGCGGCCGGGGCGCCGTCGGACGCCAGGTCGAGCACGGCGGTGCAGGCCTGCGGGTCGAAGTTCGGGCAGGGGTTGCCGCTCGCGATCTGCCCGAGCAGGTCCTGCGGCCGCTGGTTCGAGGCGTCCTGCGTGAGCCCGAGGCCGGTGAACAGCGCCGTCCAGCCGATCTTGCTCACGCCGCTCTCGCGGTAGGTCACCGAGCGCGGGTCGTCGGGCGTGCGGTCCTGGTCGGTGTTGCTCGGCGCGAGCGCGTAGCTGAGGTCGTTCCAGGTGATCTGCGGGACGATGGTGTCGACGCGGCCGAACGACGCCACCGCGAACTGCACCTCGCCGCCGTACGAGACGCCGATCATGCCGACGACCGGGTCGAAGGGCAGGCCGCCGTCCTCGGTGCGCACGACCCCGCCGACGTCGTACGGCGCGCCGTCGGCGACGCGCGTCGCCAGGCCGGTGCGGCCGCCGAGGAACTGCACGAGCGCGTCGCCCGCCTGCCCGTCCCAGACCGGCTGGTCGAGCTCGATCTGGCAGCCGCTGCCGCCGAAGCCCAGCCCGGAGTACGACAGGCCGACGTAGCCGCGCTCGGCGTAGTGCCGGGCGACGGTGGCGTTGCCGCGCTCGCCGCCGTCGTCCTTGCTGCCGCCGAAGCCGTTGGTCGCGAGGATCGCGGCGGCCGGCGTCGCGGCCGTCGCCGTGCTCGGCAGGTAGAGGTCGCCGAGCACCTCGCAGGTGGTGCCGTCGGGACCGGCCGGCACCGCGAACGACAGCGGCACGACGGTGACCTCGGGCGCGGCGGCCTGCTGCGCGCCGGCGGGTGCGCCCGGCACGAGCAGGAGGGGCGCGGCCAGCGCGGCGGCGGCGAGGACGGGCAGGCGACGCACGGGGGAGCTCCAGGTGACGCGGAGGTGACGCACGGGTGTGACGCGCGCAACGACCGGGAGGGCCGTGAGGAGACGGCCCCGGAGCAGTGGATAGCCTCGGCCGACTGACCGACAACAGGACGGGACCCGCTGTGGACCTGATGGAGTACCAGGCGAAGGAGCTCTTCGCGAAGCACGGCGTGCCGGTGCTGCCGGGCGAGACGGTCGACACGGCCGAGGCCGCGCGCGGCGTCGCCGAGCGCATCGGCAAGCCCGTCGTCGTCAAGGCCCAGGTGAAGACCGGTGGCCGCGGCAAGGCCGGCGGCGTGAAGCTCGCCGACACCCCCGACGAGGCCGTCGAGAAGGCCGAGGCGATCCTCGGCCTCGACATCAAGGGCCACCTCACCCGCAAGGTCCTCGTCACCGAGGCCAGCGACATCGACACCGAGTACTACGCGTCGTTCCTGCTCGACCGGGCCAACCGCACCTACCTGGCGATGTGCAGCGCCGAGGGCGGCATGGAGATCGAGCAGCTGGCCGTCGAGCGCCCCGAGGCGCTCGCCCGCGTCGCGGTCGACGCCGTCGCCGGCGTCGACGAGGCCAAGGCCCGCGAGATCGCCGAGGCCGGGAAGATCCCCGCCGACGTCATCGACGAGGTGACCCAGATCCTCGTCGCGATGTGGAGGGTCTTCGTCGAGGAGGAGGCCACCCTCGTCGAGATCAACCCGCTGTGCCGCACGCCCGACGGCCGCATCGTCGCGCTCGACGGCAAGGTCACGCTCGACGCCAACGCGGAGTTCCGCCACGAGGACGTCTTCACCGCGTACGCCGACGTCGTCGCCGAGGACGACCTCGAGGGCCGGGCCAAGGCCAAGGACCTCAACTACGTCAAGCTCGACGGCCAGGTCGGCATCATCGGCAACGGCGCCGGGCTCGTCATGAGCACGCTCGACGTCGTCGCCTACGCCGGCGAGGCGCACGGCGGCGTCAAGCCCGCCAACTTCCTCGACATCGGCGGCGGCGCCTCGGCGCAGGTCATGGCCGACGGCCTGGAGATCATCCTGTCCGACCCGGACGTCCGGTCGGTCTTCGTCAACGTCTTCGGCGGCATCACGTCCTGCGACGCGGTCGCCAACGGCATCGTGCAGGCGCTCGGCATGCTCGGCGACGCGGCCACCAAGCCGCTCGTCGTGCGCCTGGACGGCAACAACGTCGAGGAGGGCCGGCGCATCCTCGAGGAGGCCGCGCACCCGCTCGTCACGGTCGTGGACACCATGGACGGCGCGGCCGACAAGGCCGCCGAGCTCGCTGGGAGCGCTGCGTAATGGCCATCTTCCTCACCGCGGACAGCAAGGTCATCGTCCAGGGCATCACCGGCTCCGAGGGCACCAAGCACACCCGCCGCATGGTCGCCTCGGGCACGCAGGTCGTCGGCGGCGTCAACCCCCGCAAGGCCGGTACCGACGTCGACGGCATCCCCGTGTTCGCCACCGTCGCCGAGGCGATCGAGAAGACGGGCGCGGACGTCAGCGTCATCTTCGTGCCGCCGGCGTTCGCCAAGGCGGCCGTCGTCGAGGCCGTCGACGCGGGCATCCCGCTGGCCGTCGTCATCACCGAGGGCATCCCGGTGCAGGACAGCGCCTGGTTCTGGCAGTACAGCCAGGGCAAGGGCACCCGCATCATCGGCCCGAACTGCCCGGGCCTCATCAGCCCCGGCAAGAGCAACGCCGGCATCATCCCGGCGACCATCGCCCCCGAGGCGGGTCGCATCGGCCTGGTCAGCAAGTCCGGCACGCTGACGTACCAGATGATGTACGAGCTGCGCGAGTTCGGGTTCTCGACCGCCGTCGGCATCGGCGGCGACCCGGTCATCGGCACCACGCACATCGACTGCCTCCAGGCGTTCCAGGACGACCCGGAGACCGACGCGATCGTGATGATCGGCGAGATCGGCGGCGACGCCGAGGAGCGCGCGGCCGACTACATCAAGGCCAACGTCACCAAGCCGGTCGTCGGCTACGTCGCCGGCTTCACCGCGCCCGAGGGCAAGACCATGGGCCACGCCGGCGCCATCGTCTCCGGCTCCTCGGGCACCGCGCAGGCCAAGCAGGAGGCCCTCGAGGCCGCCGGCGTGAAGGTCGGCAAGACGCCGTCCGCGACCGCCGAGCTGATGCGCGAGATCATGAAGTCCCTGTAGGCACCTCGCACGGCCGACGGCCCGGCACCCC
>CANKBT010000295.1 GCA_947479995.1 Frankiaceae bacterium
CCGCCATGATCGGCGTGTCCTCCGAGGCGTACGCCGCCAGGCCCGTGCGCGGCTCGGGCGCCGGCTCGTCGCGCACCAGCTCGCGGATGCGGCGGGAGGCCTCGTCGCCGGGCTCGGGCGCGGGCGGGTCGGTCAGCGGGTCGGCGGCCGGGGCGGTGGGGGCGTCGGCGGCGTCGACGGCCTCGACGGCCGGCGCGTCGGCCGGCTGGTCGGCGGTCGGCGTGTCGGGGCCGGGCGCCTCGTCGGGACCGTCGTCGGGGCCGTCGTCGATCGGCGGAAGGGCGGGCGCTGCCGCGGGGTCCTCCGCACGGCCCCCCCTTCCGTCGATCACCGCGCCGGTGGTGGCGGGCGGCGTGTCGACGTCGGGGCCGGCGTCCTGCGGCTGGACGGTCGGGGCGCCGGTGTCCAGGAGCGGGACGTCCGCGGGCGCCGCGGTCCCGGCCGGCGCGGGCAGGTGCCCGGGCTGGCGGGGGGCGGTGGCCGCGGGCTCCGCGGGCGCGGGCGGCGCCGCGTGGGCGACGGGCTGGGCGGTGGGCACCTCGGGCTCAGCCTCGGGCTCGGCCTCGGGCGCGGGCTGGGCCTCGGGCGCGGGCTGCTCCTCGGGCGCGGCCGCCTCGGGCGCGGGCTGGGCCTCGGGCGCGGGCTGCTCCTCGGGCGCGGCCGCCTCGGGCGGGGCGTCATTGGCCGGCCCGGGCTCGGTCGCGGCCTGGGGCGGCGCGTCGGGGGCCCCGGCCGGTGCGGTCGCGTCCACGGCGGGCTCGTCGGGCTGGTCGTCCTCGGCCGGTGCGACCTCCGCCTCCGGCTGCCCCTGCCCGGCGGACGGCGTCACGGACTCGGCCTCGCTCACGTCCACGGCGGCGGGCGCGTCAGCCACGGGCTCGGCGACCGCAGCAGCGCCGGCCGGCGCAGCGGCCTCGACAGCGACCGCGACGGCGTCGGCGTCGGGCGCGACGAGCGCGGCCTCGGCCGGCTCCTCGCCGGCGGGCTGCGGCGGCACGGGCCAGCCGAGCAGGGGGGCGGTGCGCCCGGCCGGGGCAGGGGTGGCCGCGGCCTCGGGCCAGCCGACGCTCACCGGTCGCCGCCCGGGCGGCGCGCGGTCGGGCTCCGGCGGGCCGGGCTCGTCGGTCCGGGGGGGCTCGCCGGGCCCGCCGGCGTCCGCGACGTCGCCGTCGACGGGCTGCCCGGGGCCGGGGTCGTCGGGGTCCGCGGGGCTCGGCTCGGGGTGCTCCCGGCCGTCCGGCCGCGCGCGCCGCCCTGCGGGCGCGGCGCTCCAGCCGCCCGCCCCCGGCGCGGCGCCCGGCCGCCACCAGGGGACGCCGGCGTGCCGCGCTCGACGACGACCACCTGTCCCCACGTCCCCAGACTGTCCTCCCCGACGCCGATCACCCGGGCACCGGTGCCCCCGGCACGCCGGACGGACTCCTCGGCGGCGTCCAGCTCCTCCTGCGCGCGAGCCCCCTTGAGGGCCAGCAGGCGGCCCCCGACGGGCAGCAGCGGCAGCGCCCAGCCGACCAGGCGGGCGACGGGCGCGACCGCCCGGGCGGTCACCGCGTCGAGCGCGAGGGCGGGCGCGTCCGCGACCAGCTCCTCCGCCCGGGCGCGGCGGACCTCGGCGTTGGGCAGGCCGAGCGCGTCCACCGCCTCGGTGAGGAAGACGGCGCGGCGCAGCAGCGGCTCGACGAGCACGACGTGCAGGTCCGGGCGGGCGGCGGCGAGCACGAGGCCGGGCAGGCCGGCGCCCGCGCCGAGGTCGGCGACCCGCTGGCCGGGGGCGAGCAGGTCGCCGAGGCCGGCGCAGTTGAGCAGGTGGCGCTCCCAGAGCCGGGGCGCCTCGCGCGGGCCGAGCAGCCCGCGCTCGACACCCGCGCCGGCGAGCAGCGCGGCGTACGCCTCGAGCACCGGCAGCCGGTCGCCGAAGACCTGCGCGGCCCCGGGCGGTGCCGGCGGGACCGCGGGCGCCGCGCCCGGCAGGACGGCGGCGGGCTCGGCGGGGCCGGAGCCCGTCACCCGGCGGAGGGGGCCCCGGGGGCCGGCAGCACGACGACGCGGCGCTCGGGCTGGACGCCCTCGGACTCGCTGGTCACGCCGTCGACCGCGGCGACCGCGTCGTGCACGACCTTGCGCTCGAACGGCGTCATCGGCGCCAGCTGCACCGGCTCGCCGGTGGCGAGCACCTTCTCGGCCGCCCGGGTGCCCGTGGCGGTCAGCTCGGCCTTGCGGCGGGCGCGCCAGCCGCCGACGTCAAGCATCAGGCGGCTGCGGACGCCGGTCTGCTGCACGACCGCGAGGCGGGTGAGCTCCTGGAGCGCGTCGAGCACCTGGCCGTGCGGGCCGACGAGCGCGTCGAGCCCCTCGCCGACGACGGCGACGACCGCGCGGTCGTCCTCGACGTCCATGTCGATGTCGCCGTCGACGTCGGCGATGTCGAGCAGCCGCTCGAGGTAGTCGCCGGCGATGTCGCCCTCGCGCACCAGCAGGTCGCCGTCGTCGGCCCCGTCGTCAGCGGTCACGTCGGCGGGCTCGGGGGTGCTGTCGGCCTGGGTCACGGTCGTCCTCGGGTCGGGGTCTGGCGGGTGGGCGGTCGGGGGGCGCGTCAGCGCCGGCCGCCGGGGCGGCCCTTCTTGTTCTTGCGGCTGCCCTGCGGGCGCTTGGCTCCGGGCTGGCCGGCGCCGGGGCGCACGGCCTTGCCGGTGAGGGCACCGGTCGAGCCGGCGGTGGAGCCGGCGGTGGTGGTCGGCCGGTCGGCGACGGCCGTGGGCGCCGGGGCGGCCACCGCGCTCGCGCCCTTGCCCCGCTTGCCCAGGTCGACCGCGCCCTTGCCGGCGCCCTTGCCCTTGCCGGCCGCGGGCTTGCTGACGTCGACGCCCTTGGGGCCGGCGTTCGCGCCGCCGAGGTTGGGCGGCGGCATCCGCTTGATGACGAACGCCTGCTGGCCCATCGACCAGACGTTCGTGGTCAGCCAGTACAGCAGGACGCCGATCGGGAAGCTGAAGCCGAAGACGGCGAAGGAGACCGGCAGGACGTACAGCAGGATCTTCTGCACCTGCAGCTGGGTCGAGTCGGTCGAGGTGTTGCGGGCCATCATCTGACGCTGCGTCCAGAAGGTCGTGGCGCCCATGAGCACGAGCATCACGACGGCGACGACGCGGACGGAGGTGACGTTGCCGCCGAGCGAGCGGATGAACTCCGCGCCGTCGTTGAGGGCGGTGGAGATCGGCGCGCCGAAGATCTGCGCCGCGCCGCCCTGCTGGAGGTCCTCGGCGGTCAGGCCGTACTTCGGGGTGGCGCCGGGCTTGAACTCGCGGAGCACGCTGAACAGCGCGAAGAACACCGGGATCTGCAGCAGCAGGGGCAGGCAGCCGGCGATCGGGTTGGCGTTGTTGTCCTTGTAGAGCTTCATCATCTCGCGGTTCAGGGTCTCGCGGTCGCCCTTGTGGAGCTTCTGGAGCTCCTTCATCCGCGGCTGGATCTCCTGCATGCGGCGCTGCGACCGGATCTGCTTGACGAACAGCGGGAACAGCAGCAGCCGCACGAACACCACGAGCAGCACGATCGACAGCGCCCACGCGGGCCCGCTGCTCGGCGCGAGGAACGTCGACAGCGCCGAGTGGATGGTGATGAGGACGAACGCGACCGGTGTCGCGATGACGTCAAGCACGTGGGGCTCCAGAGCGGAGGACGGGGCGAGGGACCGCGGAGCCGCGGAGGTCGCCGGAGGCCGTACGGGCACCAGTGTCGCCGATCTCGGCGGTGCGCGTCAGGACGGGGTCGGCAGGGTCGGCGGCGCCGCCCTGCCGGGAGGGCACGGGGTCGTGCCCGCCGGGGTGGAACGGGTGGCACCGCGCGACGCGGCGCACTGCCAGCCAGGAGCCCCGGGCGGCGCCGTGCTCGGTCAGCGCCGCGGCGGCGTACGCGCTGCAGGTGGGGTGGAAGCGGCAGCGCGGCGGCAGCAGCGGCGACAGGAAGCGCCGGTAGCCCGCGACGAGCGCGAGCAGCAGCCGGGTCACCGGCCGACCCCGAGGCGGGCGAGCGCGGCGTCGAGGTCCGCGCCCAGCGCGGCGCTGGTCGCCTGGCCGGCCCGCGGCGCGGCGCGCACGACGAGGCGGGCGCCGGCGGGCACGGCCGCCAGGCGCGGGGCGAGCTGGTGGCGCAGGCGCCGGGCGGTGCGGTGCCGCACGACCGCGCCGCCGACCGCCTTGCTCACGACCAGG
>CANKBT010000296.1 GCA_947479995.1 Frankiaceae bacterium
CGGGCCGCCGAGGTCGTGGCGCTGCTCGCCGAGGACGTCCGCGCGCCCGGCGGTGACCTCGTGGCGGCGCTGCGCGCGGCCCGGCGCGACCGGCCGGGCGCCTGGCTGCAGCAGGCGCGCAGCCTCGAGCGCGCCGCCGGTGACCACCCGCCCACCGCGCTGACCGACGACCTCGCCGTCGGCGCCGTCGTCGCGCTCGCCCACCCCGGGCGGGTCGCGCGCCGGCGGCCCGGTGGCGGCACGTGGCTCACGGTGGCGGGCACGGGCGCCGCGCTGCGCCCCGGCGACGACGCCGCCGGCGGGGCGGCGTGGATCGCCGTCGCCGACCTCGAGCGGCGGCCGGGCGCGCGCGACGCGACCGTGCGGGCCGCGGCGCCGCTCGACGAGGACCTCGCGCTCGAGGCGGCCGGCGGCCTGTGGCACGAGCAGGACGACGTGTCGTGGACCGGCGGTCGGCTGGTCGCGCGGCGCGTGACCCGCCTGGGCGCCGTGGAGCTGTCGTCGTCGCCGCTGCCCGACCCGCCCGCCGCGGCCGTCGCCGCGGCCCTCGCGGCGGGCCTGGCCCGCGACGGCCTCGCGGTGCTGCCGTGGGACGACGCCGCGGTGCGCCTGCGCGCCCGCCTCGCGCTCCTGCACCGCGTGCTCGGCGCGCCCTGGCCGGACGTGCAGGACGCCGCCCTGCTCGACGCGCTGCCCGCCTGGCTCGGCCCCGACCTCGCGCGGGTGCGCCGCGACGCCGACCTCGCGCGGCTCGACGTGCACGCCGCGCTGCGCCGGCTGCTGCCGTGGCCCGCGGCGTCGCGCCTCGACGCGCTGGTGCCCGAGCGCCTCCCCGTGCCGAGCGGGGCCTCGGTGCGCGTCGACTACGCGCCCGAGCAGCCGGTGCTCGCGGTGCGGCTGCAGGAGGTCTTCGGCTGGGCGCAGGCGCCCCGGCTGGTGGACGGCCGCGTGCCGGTGCTGCTGCACCTGCTCACCCCGGCGCGCCGGCCGGCCGCCGTCACCGCCGACCTCGCGTCGTTCTGGGCGGGGCCGTACGCCCAGGTGCGCGCCGAGCTGCGCGGGCGCTACCCGAGGCACGCCTGGCCGGAGGACCCGGCGGCCGCCGCGCCGAGCCGCGGGCCGGGACGCCCTAGGAGCTGAGCGCGGCGGGCCGCTGGGCGCTCCACACGCGCAGCAGGTCGCGCACCGACAGCACCCCGACCACCTCGCCGCCGTCGCAGACCACGAGGTGGCGGAAGCCGCCGGCGAGCATGGCGGCGGCGGCGTCCTCCAGCGGCCAGTCCGGCGTGGCCACGACGGCGTCGGGGGTGAGGTGGTCCTGGCACAGCTCGGTGTCGGGGTCCTGGTCGCGCGCGACGGCGTCGAGCACGTCGCGCTCGGTGAGGATGCCCGGGCCGTCGCGCTCCGGGTCGAGCACGACCGCCGCCCCGACGCGCCGGGCGGCCATCTGCCGCGCGGCGTGCCGCAGCGTGTGGGTCGGCCCCACCGTGAGCACCGACGGGGTCATCGCTCCGCGCACGTCCACGCTGGCCGCCTCTCGCCCGCCTGTGACCGGCGTCACAGGACGCGCGCACCGTAGCGCCGCGCCCGCGCGACGACCAGCGCCGCGCCCCCCGCGTCAGCCGACCGGGCGCATCCAGCCGTGCGGGTCGGCGGCCCGGCCGTACTGCAGGTCGAGCAGGGCGGCGCGCAGCCGCAGCGTCGTCGGGCCGGGCTGGCCGTCGCCGACCGTCCAGTCGCCCTGCGCGCTGCGCACCGCGCCGACCGGCGCGATGACCGCGGCGGTGCCGCACGCGAAGACCTCGACCAGCTCGCCGGAGGCGCAGGCGGCGCGCCACTCCTCCTTGGCGATCCGCCCCTCCTCGACCCGCAGGCCGAGCTCCGGGGCGATCTGCAGCAGCGAGTCGCGGACGATGCCGGGCAGCAGCGTGCCGGTGAGCGCGGGCGTGAGCAGCCGGCCGTCGGCGAAGACGAAGAACAGGTTCATCCCGCCCATCTCCTCGACCCAGCGGCGCTCGACGGCGTCGAGCCACACGACCTGGTCGCAGCCCTGCGACGCCGCCTCGCGCTGCGCGAGCAGGCTGCCGGCGTAGTTGCCGGCGCACTTGGCCTCGCCGGTGCCGCCGACGGCTGCGCGGACGTACTCCTCGGACAGCCAGACGGTGAGCGGCCGGACGCCGCCCGGGAAGAACGGCGCGACCGGGAAGGCGATGAGCAGGAAGAGGTACTCGTCGGCGGGGCGCATGCCGACCGCGGCCTCGGTCGCGACCATGAAGGGGCGCAGGTAGAGGCTCTGGCCCTCGACCTCGGGCACCCAGGCCCCGTCGGCCGCGACGAGGGCGTCGACGGCGGCGAGGAACAGCTCCTCGGGCAGCTCGGGCATCGCCAGGCGCGCGGCCGAGCGGTTGAAGCGGCGGGCGTTCTCCTCCGGGCGGAAGACGGCGGTGCCGCCGCCCTCCTGCCGGTAGGCCTTGAGCCCCTCGAAGACCGCCTGGCCGTAGTGCAGGACCATCGCCGACGGGTCGAGCACGAGCGGCTCGTACGCGGTGAGGCGGGCGTCGTGCCAGCCCTGCCCGGCGGTGTAGCGGATCGCGACCATGTGGTCGGTGTGCACGCGGCCGAAGCCGGGGTCGGCCATGAGGGCCGCGCGCTCCTCGGCGCTGCGGGGCGTGGCGGTGGGCTGCAGCGCGATGAGGTCCGTCGCGGTCGACATGGCGGGGCTCCTGGGTCGGGGTGCGTCCCCCGACGCTAGCGCTGCAGCAGCGCCAGCACGGCGTCGCCGACCTCGCGCGTGCGGCGCGGCGCCGGCCCGCGCGACGCGAGGTCCGCCGCCACCGCCGCCTCGACGCGCTGCGCGCGGTCCGCGTGGCCCAGGTGCTCGAGCAGCATCGCGACCGACAGCAGCGTCGCGGTCGGGTCGGCGACGCCCTGCCCGGCGATGTCCGGCGCGCTGCCGTGCACCGGCTCGAACATCGACGGGTGCGCGCCGGAGACGTCGAGGTTGCCGCTGGCGGCCAGCCCGATGCCGCCGCCGATGGCCGCGCCGATGTCGGTGAGGATGTCGCCGAACAGGTTGTCGGTGACGACGACGTCGAAGCGCCCCGGGTCGGTGACGAAGAACATCGACGCGGCGTCGACGTGCTGGTAGTCGACGGTGACGTCCGGGAAGTCCGCGGCGACGGCGTCGGTCACGCGCTTCCAGAGCCCGCCGGCGTGCACGAGCACGTTGGTCTTGTGCACCAGCGTGACGTGCCGGCGCGGCCGCGCCTGCGCCCGGCGGAACGCGTCGCGCACGACGCGCTCGACGCCGTACGCGGTGTTGAGGCTGACCTCGGTGGCGACCTCGTGGGGCGTGCCCTCGCGCAGCCGGCCGCCGTTGCCGACGTACGGGCCCTCGGTGCCCTCGCGCACGACGACCATGTCGATCGCCACGTCGCCGAGCGGCGAGGTCACGCCGGGGAGCAGGCGCACGGGGCGCAGGTTGACGTGGTGGTCGAGCGCGAAGCGCAGCCGCAGCAGCAGCCCGCGCTCGAGCACCCCGGGCGGCACCGACGGGTCGCCGATGGCGCCGAGCAGGATCGCGTCGTGCTCGCCCAGCTCGGCGAGCACGCTGTCGGGCAGCGCCTCGCCGGTGCGGTGGTAGGCCGTGGCCCCGAGGTCGTACGCGGTCGTCTCGACGCCCGGCAGCACCGCGTCAAGCACCTTCAGGCCCTCGGCGACCACCTCCGGGCCGATGCCGTCGCCGCCGATGACTGCCAGCCTCGTCATGGCGGGCAGACTACTGCGCGGGACGCGCGTCCCGAGGAGTGGGACGTGGGACCGTCTCGGCGTGCTGGCCCTCCGCGCGATCTGCCCGCCCGAGCTCACCGACGCCCTCGTCGACGTGCTGCGCCGCCACCCGGGCGCGACGCACGTGGTGCGCCTGCCCGGGGCGGCCGTCGACCCGCCCGGCGACGTGCTGCTCGCCGACGTGGCCCGCGAGGCGGCCAGCGACGTGCTCGCCGCCCTGCAGGACGTGCCCGGCGGCGGCGACTGCGCGTACGCGCTGGAGGTGGTCGACACCGCGCTGTCGCGCCACGCCGACGCGGCCGAGCGGGCGGCGCCCGGCCGCGGCGTCGACGCCGTCGTGTGGGAGGAGGTCGAGGCGCGCACCGGCGAGGAGAGCTCGCTGTCGGTGTCGTTCCTCGCGCTGCTCGTGCTCGCGTCGC
>CANKBT010000297.1 GCA_947479995.1 Frankiaceae bacterium
CGCGCCTCCGCACCCGCGTCCCGGCCCGCCGCGAGCGGCGCCCTCGCGGGAGCGGTCACGGCGGCGCGAGGTCGTCGGGGCGGGCCGCCGGCGCCCAGGAGCGGACCACCCGCGCCGGCGCGCCGACCGCCAGCGACCACGCCGGCACGTCGTCGCGCACGACCGCGCCCGCGCCGACCACGGCGCCGCGCCCGATCGTCACGCCGGGCGTGATCACCACGTTCTGGCCGAGCCAGGCGCCGTCCTCGACGCGCACCGGGCGCACGTCCGTCACGCCCTGGTGCAGCACCGCCCGGGTGGGGTCGCGGTGGGCGTGGTTGTGGTCGGCGACGTAGACGCCGCGGGCGACCAGCACCTCCCGGCCGAGGTGCACGCCCTGCACGGCCGACAGCACGACGCCGCCCGCCAGGCTGCAGCCGTCGCCGACCGTGAGCACCGGCGCGCCGTCCGCCGGGTCGAGCGCCTGCAGCCAGCCGCCCGCGCCGACGTAGACCCCGGCGCCCAGCCGGATGCCGCGGGCGCCGGTGACGCGGACGGGCAGGCACAGCGTGGTGCCCGGCCCCACGCCGGCGAAGCCGCGGGCGACCGCGCGCGTGAAGGCCCGGTCGCGGGCGCGCTGCCACAGCGCGTGGGCCTCGACGAGGCTCACGGCGCCAGCACCAGGTCGAGGACCGCCTCCTGGCGGTCCGCCCAGCTGTTGCCGCGCAGCGCCGCGCGCCGCTCGTCGTCGGGGGCGCGCCCGAGGGCGAGCGCCCGCCGGGCGGCGCCCGGGAGCCCGTCGGCACCGGCGTAGCGGACCAGCCGGTCCTCGAACGGGGTGGCCGGGACGACGTCGACGGTGGCCACCGGCAGGCCGGCCGCGAGGTACTCGTAGAGCTTGAGCGGCGACATGGCCCGCGTGAGCGGCGTGACGCGGTGCGGGATGAGGGCGACGTCCGCGGCCGCGAGCGCCGCGACGAGCTCCGCCTGGCCCATCGGCGGCAGCACGTGCACGCGGTCCAGGCCGCGCAGCGCGGCCAGGTCCTCGGGGCGCGGCACCGGCCCGACGAGGACCACCACGCCCTCCTCGAGGGAGCCGGCGAGCGCGCGCACCGCCTCGACGTCGAGGCGGTCGTCGAGCGTGCCGGCGTACGCGTAGCGGGGCGAGGGCAGCGCGGCGACGGCCGCCGGCGCCGGCCCCGGCGTGCGCCAGAGCTCCGCGTCGACGGCGTTCGGCACGACGATCCCGGCCGCCCTCGGCCCGACCCGGTCGAGCAGCTCCGGGCTCACGGCGGCGACCCGCACCCCGCGGTCGGACAGGTCGCGGTACGCCGTGCGGTACGCCGGCCACCAGCGCTCGTGGGGCGGGTAGGCCGCCCAGTCGTCGCGGGCGAAGTAGGTCACCGGGCCGCCGTCGTCCAGGCCCGCCCAGGCGGCGACGAACGGGTGGCAGGTGAGCACCGCGGGCTGCCGGAGCCCCTCGGCGGCGGCCGCCCGCCGCACCCGCCGCCCGTACGCCGCGTAGGCGCGCCGCAGGGCCGGGACGCCGACCGGGTCGCGCCGGGCCAGGCGGTGCGGCTGCACGAGCGGCGCGCCGGGAGGGGGCACGACCCGGCCGCGGCGGGCGGCCCGGCGGGCCAGCGCCACCGGCGCGGAGCGCCACGGCTCGACCACGAGCGCGCGGCGCACGCGGGGGGAGGTGAGGACGGCCTGCGCCATGCGGTCGGGCGGGCGGCAGAACTCGCGGGCCACGGCGTCGGCCCACTGCTCGGTCGAGAACGTGAAGACCACGTCGCGCTGCTCGGGGACCACCCCGAGAGCCTGTCAGAGCGGCCGGGCGGCCGTGGCCGCACCGCCGCTGCGGGCCGCCGGCACGGGTACGGTGCCCCGGGCCGGGGCGCACCCGGCACCGGGGGAGGGCACGTGGCCGGGGAGGACGCGCGCCGCCCTGCCGCCGAGGGTGCCGCAGAGCAGGAGGCCGCCGAGCAGGCGCCCGCCCCGCCGCCCCCCGCACCGCCGGTCGACGCCTGGTCCGAGCGCCTGGCCGCGCGCGCCGGCCGGCAGAGCCCCCGCTCCCTGCCGCGCACGCTCGCCGGCGCCTGGCGCATGACGCGGCAGGCCGGTCCCGGCGAGCTGGCGCTCATGGCCGCCCTGTCGGTCGGCGGCGCCCTCATGGCGCTCGGCCAGGTGCTCCTCACCCAGCGGGCGCTGGGCGAGCTGCTCCGCGGCGACCGCGCGGGCGACGTCGGCGACGCCGTGCTGCCCCTGGCCGCCCTGGTCGCGCTCACCGGCCTCCTCGGCGTCGTGACCGCCTTCCAGTCGCAGCGCCAGCGCTACCTCGCGGAGCTCGTCGCCCGCCGGGTCTTCGACCGGCTGCTCGACGTCACGACCACCGTGCCGCTCGAGGTCTTCGACCGCCCGGGCTTCTACGACCAGCTGCAGCGGGTGCAGGCCAACGCCACCTCGCGGCCCGTCGCGGTCGTGCAGGGCATGCTCGGCGTGCTCGCCGCCGGGCTCACCAGCGTCGTCCTCGTCGGCGCGCTCGTGGCCGTGCAGCCGCTGCTGGTCGTCGTGCTCGTGCTCGCCGCCGCCCCGCTGTCGGTGCTGCAGCGCCGGGGCGCGCGCATCGAGTACGCCTTCGCCCTGGCGCAGACGCCGGGCCTGCGGCAGCGCCTGGCGCTGTCGGACCTGCTCACCGGCCGCGAGCCGGCCGCCGAGGTCCGCGCCTTCGGCAGCGCCCCGGTGCTGCGCGAGCGCCACGACGCCCTCTACGACGACTACCTGCGCGCCCTGCGCACGAAGGTCGGCCGCCGGGTGCGGCTCGCCGTGCTGGCCGCGGTCGCCACCGCCGTCGTCGTCGGGGCGTCGGTCGGGCTGCTGCTGCTGCTCGTCGACCGCGGGAGCGTCTCGCTCGCCGACGCCGGCGCGGCCGTCGTCGCGATCCTGCTGCTCAGCCGCCGCCTGGGCGCGCTGTCGAGCGGGGGCGGCAGCATCTTGGAGGGCGGCCTGTTCCTCGACGACCTCGACCGCTTCCTGGCCGCGGCGCCGGAGCGGGCGCCGGTGCCCGACGTCGCCGCCCGACCGGTCGCCTTCGAGGCCCTGCGGCTCGAGGGGCTCGGCTACACCTACCCGGGCAGCACCGCGCCCGCGGTGGCCGGCGTCAGCCTGGAGCTGCGGCGCGGCGAGGTGCTGGCCCTCGTCGGCGAGAACGGCTCCGGCAAGACGACGCTGTCGAAGCTGCTGGCGCGCCTGTACGAGCCGGACGAGGGGCGCCTGCTGTGGGACGGCCGCGACGTCCGCGAGCTCGACGCCGACGCGCTGCGCGAGGGCACGACCGTGCTGTTCCAGGACTTCGTCCGCTACGAGCTGCCCCTCGTCGACAACATCGCGCTCGGCGCCCCGGGGCGCAGCGACGCCGAGGCCGTCGAGCGGGCCGCGGCGCTCGCGGGGGCCGACGCGGTGGCCGCGCGGCTGCCGCAGGGGTGGCAGACCTTCCTCAGCCCGCGCTTCCCGGGCGGCACCGACCTGTCGGGCGGGCAGTGGCAGCGCGTCGCGATGGCCCGCGCGCTCGTGCGCGACGCGCCGTTCGTCATCCTCGACGAGCCGACCGCGGCGCTGGACCCCAAGGCCGAGGCGGCGCTGTTCGTCACGCTGCGCCAGCTGCTGCAGGGCCGCACCACGGTGCTCGTCACGCACCGCTTCTCCAGCGCCCGGGCCGCCGACCGGATCGCGGTCATGGCGGGCGGCCGCCTCGTCGAGCTCGGCACGCACGACGAGCTCATGGCCGCCCGCGGGCTCTACGAGGAGCTGTTCTCCGTGCAGGCCGCCGGCTACCTCGGCGACCCGGTCACGCGCCCGCGGCGGGCCCGGACGGCGACCGGGGAGGGGCGGGCGGCGCCGCGCGCTCGACGCGCGCGTACGTGACGGCGAGCGGGTCCCAGGTGTGGCCCTGCACCTCGAGCCAGGCGTGCGCGCGCACCGTCCCCGCGTCGCGCCCGACGCCGACGTGCAGCCGGGGCTCGAGGTGCCGCAGCATGCGGCCGGCGACCAGGCTCTGGCGCAGGCAGGTGCCCTCCACGGGCCAGCGGCCGTAGACCCGCTGCACGGCGGCGACGGCGCGCCGGTCGGCGCCGGCCGACGGCAGCCCGAGCGGCAGCGCCCCGGGGCGGGCGCCGGTGTCGAGCGCGACGCCGGCCCAGGCGGCGAGCCTCGGCAGGCTGCGGCGCCGC
>CANKBT010000298.1 GCA_947479995.1 Frankiaceae bacterium
GCGCCGTCGGCGCGGCGGCGCAGCGCCTGCGCGGTGCCGGGCAGGCCGCCGCGGCGCGCGGCGACCGGCGCGGCGCCGGTCGGCTCCGCGCCCTGCACGTCGACGCCGGCGAGGCCGGGCTCGGTCACGGGCCGCTCCCTCCGGCGCCGGACGCTACCGGCGGGAGGCCCGCTGCGGAGCGCGAGCGTCACGGCAGGCAGACCTGCGCGGGCTGGGTCTCCCCGCGCAGGACGAGCAGCCCCCGCCCGGGCAGCCCGGCGCCGCCGGCGCCGCGCGGCAGCCGCACGTCGAAGACCTCGCCGTCGGCGGTCGACGAGGGCGCGAGCAGCAGCCCGCTGCGGGAGCGGCGCACGGCGGCCAGCCAGCCGCGGTAGCGGGCCACCTGCAGGTCCTCCGTCGAGCCGGCGGCGACGACGACGCGGCCCTCGTCGCGGCCGGACCGCGCGAGCTCCTCGAGCACCGGGGCGGTGCTGCCGTCGGTGAGCAGCTCGGCGTCGTCGACCACGACGCACAGCGGCCCGGGCAGGTCGTCGAGCAGGTCGCGCAGCGCGCTGCCGTCGTCCGACGCGAGCACCTCGACCACCCCCGGCGCGCCCGCCAGGCCGCGCGCCGGGCCGGGCCGCGGGGCGACGACGACGACCGGCAGCCGGCCCTCGAGCGAGTGCACCAGCGCGGCCAGCGCCGTGCTGCGCCCGGAGCGCGGCGGCCCGCTGACGAGGAAGCCGCCGTGCTCGAGCAGGTCGACGTCGACCGGGGCGGCGTCGTCGCCGCCGACGGCCGGCACGCACGCGCCCGGCGTGCTCGGGGCGGGCGCCCGGCGGCGCGCGGCCGCCTCGGCGAGCGTGATCTCCTCGGGCAGCGGCTCGACGCGGCGCGGCAGCACGTCGCGCGGCAGGTCGGCCCAGGTGCCGGCCAGCCGCGCCCCGAGGGCGCGCAGCACGGCGGTCTGCGCGGCGCCCGACGCGTCGTCGCCGACGACCGCCACCTGCACCTGCTCGCCGGTCTCGACCCAGACGCCGCGGCCGGGCGGCGGCGCGGTCGGCACCGCGCGGGAGTCGAGGCCGAAGGCGGCGGCGTCGTCGCGGTCGGCCTGGCGCAGCACCAGCCGCGACGCGACGGCGCCCGCGGTGCGGTAGGTGAAGCCGCTGCGGTCGGTGGTGAGCACGGTCGTCACGCTGGCGGACGCGCCGTGGCGCAGCAGCCCCTCGAGCTGCTCGGCGAGCCGGCCGCCGTCGTGCTCGGCCCAGCGGGCGGTGAAGGCCTCGAAGCGGTCGAGCAGCAGCACCACGTGCGGCAGCGCGTGCGCCGGGTCGGCGGCGCGCTGCTCGGCCAGGGTGCCGTGCCCGCCCGCGGCGAGCACGCGCTGGCGGCGGCGCACCTCGCCCTCGAGCAGGCCGAGCAGCCGCCCGACGCGCACGCCGTCGTCGCCGTCGACGACCGCCCCGCAGTGCGGCAGCTGCTCGAGCGGCCCGAGGGCCCGCCCGCCGCAGTCGAGCGCGTACAGGTGCAGGTCGCGCGGCGAGCTACCCGACGCCAGCCCGGCGGCGAGCGTGCGGAGCACCGTGCTGCGGCCGCTGCGGCCGGTGCCGCCGACGGCGACGCAGCCGGTGCGCTCGAGGTCGAGCACGAACGGCGGCTGGGCCTGCGCGCTCGGGCGGTCGGCGAGGCCCAGCACGGCGGAGGCCGCCGAGGGCAGCGGGGCCTCCAGCCCGGCGAGGTCGACCTGCTCGGGCAGCGGCGGCAGCCAGGGGCTCGCGACGGCCGAGGCGCCGGCCCGCACGGTCGCGTCGCGCACCGCCTGCACGACGACCGACAGGTCGGTCTCGACCGCGCCGTCGACCGGCCCCTGGGCGGCGACGGCGACGTCGCCGAGGGCCGTCACGCGCCGCTCGCGCACGACGACCTGCGGCGGGCGCACCGCCGTCGCGTCGGAGTCCGGGCGCGGCCAGCCGACGCGGGCGGCCTGCAGCGGCACCAGCTCGCCGTGGCCGGTGCGCAGGTAGGCGCGGCCGGGCAGCGAGCGCGGCAGCCGCCCCGCCTCCGGGCTGTCGACGACGTCGCTCGACTCGGCGTCGGAGGTGACGCGCAGGCACAGGCGCAGGTTGACGTTGGCGCGGATCTCGGCGTTGACGACGCCGCCCGGCCGCTGGGTCGCGAGCACCACGTGCACGCCGAGGCTGCGGCCGCGCATGCCGATGCCGACGACGCCCTGCACGAACTCGGGCACCTCCTCGGCGAGGGAGGCGAACTCGTCGACGACGAGCACGAGCCGCGGCAGGTCGCGCCCGCCGCGGGCCACGTGGTCGTCGAGGTCCTTGGCGCCGGCCGCGGCGAGCACCCGCTCGCGGCGCTTGAGCTCGGCGTCGAGGCTGGCCAGCGCGCGGTCGACGAGCGGGCCGTCGAGGTCGGTCACCATGCCGGTGACGTGCGGCAGGTCGGCGCAGGCGGCGAAGGCCGCGCCGCCCTTGTAGTCGACGAGCACGAACGACAGGGCCTCCGGCGTGTTGCCGAGGGCGAGCGACGCGACCAGCGTCTGCAGCAGCTCGCTCTTGCCGCTGCCGGACGTGCCGGCGACGAGCGCGTGCGGCCCGTCGCGGCGCAGGTCGACGGTGAGCGGCCCGTCCGGCCCGACGCCGACGAGGGCCTCGGTGGTGCGCCCGCCGGTGCGCGCCCACGACGCCAGCACGTCGTCGGCGCCGAGGTCGGTGCTGCCGAGCAGGTCGAGCAGGCGCACGCGGTCGGGCAGGTCGGCGACGCCGCCGTCGCTGCCGCCGAGCGCCCGCAGCGGGGCGGTGGCGCGGGCCGCGCGCTCGGCGAGCGCCGTGCTGAGCCCGTCGGCCAGCACGTCGGGCACGGGCGGGCCGTCGGGCAGGCGCAGCGCGAGGCGGGTGCCGCTGCGGCCCTGCAGCACCGCCACCGCGGCGCACTCGTCGGGCAGCGAGCCCTCGTCCTCGTCGAGGCAGACGGCGACGACGCCGGCGGCGGGGCCGTCGCGCAGCAGCTCCGGCAGCCCGGGCACGGCGCGCAGCCGGCGCGCGCCGTCGAGCACGAGCAGCACGCGGCGGCCGCGGACCTCGCGGTCGCGCAGCAGGGCGTGCGACTCCTCGCCGCGCTGCTCGACGAGCCGGCGCAGCTCGGCGACGCGCGCCGCGGCCTGCGCGCCGTCGGTCGCGACCAGCCGCGCAGGGCCCTCGCCGGCGGCGAGCTGCTCGGTGTGGGGGAGCCAGGTCGCCCACTCCCAGTCGGCGGCGTCGTCGCGCCCGGTGAGCACCACGACGGCGAGGTCGCGCGGGGCGTGCAGCCCGGTGGCGCCGGTGAGCACCGCGCGGGCGAGGCGCAGCAGCGGCACCCGCGGGCCGGCCAGGCCGAGGACGCCGACGTCGGCGAGCGGCACCTCGACCGGCACGAGGCGGCACCGCGGCTCCGGCAGCGCGGCGGGCGCGCCGCCGCGCGCCTCGGGCACGAGCACCGTGCGGCTCGGGGCGTCGGCGAGGCCGAGGCGCAGGCGCAGGAAGTCGTCGTCGGCCGGCCGCCGCTCCCACAGCCGGGCGCCCGGTCCGAGCGCGAGGTCGACCACCGCGGCGGGGTCGGGCGCGGCGTCGCGCCGCACGCGCTCCTCCTCGCGGGCGAGCACGGCCAGCTCGACCTCGAGGGCCGCGCGCGCCCGCTCGTACGCCGCGAGGTCGGTGCGGTGCTGCTTGCGCCCGCTGCGCCGGTCGGAGACGGCGGAGGCGAGCACGAGCACCGGCGACAGGGCCAGGAACATGAGCGTCCACACCGGCAGGTCGGTGACGAGGTAGAGCACCAGGCCGAGGGCCGCCGGCAGCAGCGCGACGACGAGCGGCAGGTGCCGGCCGTGCGGCGGCTCCGGCCGGGCCGGGACGGTCCGCTCCGGCGGGGCCTGCGGCGGCCGCACGCGCGGCGGGCGGTTCCAGCGCAGCCGGCCCGGGCTGCTGTCGGGCTCGACGCACTGGCGGCCGACCGCGCGGCGGCGCAGCGCCACGACGCTCTCCCCGACGGCGAAGGCGTCGCCGGGCTCGAGCACCGCCTCCTCCTGCAGCCGGTAGCCGTCCCAGCGCACGCCGTTGCGGGAGCCGGCGTCGGCCAGCCGCACGCCCTCCGGGGTCGCCGTCACGGTGGCGTGGCTGCGGCTCACCTCCGGGTCGTCGACGCGCAGGGCGCTGCCGGGTGCGCGCCCGA
>CANKBT010000299.1 GCA_947479995.1 Frankiaceae bacterium
CGCGTCTGAGGCCCGCGGACGACCGGGGTGCCCCGCCGGCCTTGCCAGGCGGCGGGGTGGTAGGTCACGCTCGGTGCATGGACAGTCACTCGAAGCGCTGCTGCGGCCGCGAGATGAGCGGCATCGGGCTGGAGCGCGAGGACGGCGTGGTGCTGCGCAGCTGCCCCAGCTGCGGCCGCCACGCCTGGTTCCGCGGCGACCACGAGCTCGACCGCGCGGAGCTGCTCGACGCCCTGCGCCGCGCCCCGCAGCCCTCCCGCCCGGCGCCCGCGCGCCGGCCGCGCCGCACCGCGCCCGTCCCGACCGCCCAGCGCGAGGAGCTGCAGGAGCTGCTGCGCGGCTTCACCGTCCACGGCGCCTGACCCCCCCGCCTGCCCGTGCGGCAGGCTCGACGCGTGCGCGTCGTCAGCTGGAACGTCCGGTCGCTGCGCGACGACGCCCGCGGCGTCGCCCGCGTGCTCGCCGCGCTCGAGCCCGACGTCGTCTGCCTGCAGGAGGCGCCGCGACTGCTGCTCTGGCGCACCGCGCGTCGGCGGCTCGCCCGGCGCGCCGGCCTCCGCGTGCTGAGCCCCGGCCGGGCCTGCGGGGTCACGGTGCTCGGCGGCCACCGGGCGACGGCCCTCGGCGCGTACGACGTGCTGCTCCCGCCGCGACCGGGCCTGCACCGCCGAGCCGTCGCCGTCGCGCGCGTCGAGGTCGACGGCCGCGCCCTCGGCGTGGCGAGCACCCACCTCGACCTGCGCGACCCGCCGCGCACCGACAGCGCCGCGCGGGTGCGGGCCGCGCTGCCGGACGGCCCGCTCGTGCTGGCGGCCGACGTCAACGCCCCGCCGGGCGCGCCCGCCTGGGAGGCGCTCGGCGACGGGCTGGTCGACGCGCGCGCGGGCCTCGGCCCGACCTTCCCCGCCCGCGCGCCCGACCGGTGCATCGACGGCCTGTGGGCGAGCCCCGGCCTGCGGGTCACCGCCGCCCGGGTGGCTGCGGAGGCGGGCCTGGCGAGCGACCACCTGCCGCTCGTCGTCGACCTGCGCTGACGGCCCTCAGGGCCCCATCACGAGGCAGGTGCTGGTCGCCGTCGCCAGCACGCGGCCCTCGGCGTCGCGCACGTCGGCCGCGGCGAAGGCGGCGCGGCGGCCCGGCTTGGTCACCCAGCCGCGGGCGACCACCGGGCCGGTGTCGCGGGTGATCGGCCGCAGGTAGCTGACCGTCAGGTCGAGCGAGGTGTAGGCCGTGCCCGCGGGCAGCGTCGTGTGGACCGCGCAGGCGGCGGCCGAGTCGAGCAGCGTGCAGACCATGCCGCCGTGCACGACGCCGATGGGGTTGTACGCCGACTCGTCGGCCTCGGCGGTGAAGACCACCTCGCCGACCTCGACGCGGGTCGGGCGCATGCCGAAGTGGCTGCCGATCGGCGCCGGCGGCAGCTCGCCCGCCGCGATGGCGCGCAGGTAGTCCAGGCCCGACATCGACGCCGCGGCCGCGAGCCCCGGCGCCGGGTCCCACCAGCGCAGCTCGCGCGTGCGCGCCTCGCCCCACGCGTCCTCGCCCACGGTGCCCCCTCGAGTCGGTCCGACGACCGGACCGACCCTAGACGACCGCGCCGCCGTCCGGGTCGTCGAGGTCGGGCTCGCGCAGCCACCACACCAGCGCGCCGGCGCCGCCGCCGAGCGCGAGCATGCCGAGCAGCCGGGTGCCGTTGGTCGGCGGCATGCCGAGCAGCGACGGCGCGAACGTGAGCAGCACGCCCACGACGATGCCGAGCACGGCCAGCAGCGTGCGGGGCCGCAGCCGCGGCGCGGGCGGCGGCGGGGGCGGCACGAAGTGGTCGTCCTCGCCCGGCTCCAGCGCCTCCGGCTCGACCCAGCCCGGCAGGTCGGCCTCGGCGCGCCGCGGGGCGCGCCGCTCCGGCGCGGGCGCGGGCGGCGCGCTCGGCCCGTCGTCCTCGGTCACGGGCCAGCGGGGCACCGGGTCGTCGCCCGGGGTGTCCCAGCCCGCGACGATCTGGGCGAAGACCTCGTCGTCGCTCGGCCGGGCCGGCTCGCCCGGGGCGGGCTCGGGCGCGGCGCCGGGCAGCACCGGCGGCGGCAGCACCCGCCGGGCGGCGCCGCGTGGCACCGCCTGCACGAGCCCGCCGGCGTGGGCACCCGGGTCGTCCTCGGCGAGCAGCGCCGTGAGGTCGGCGACCTCGGCCGCGACGACCGTGCGCGCGGCGTCGGCGCGGGCGGCGTCGACCCACAGCCGGTCGAGCGGGCGCGAGGGCAGCGTCACGCCGCGCAGCACCGTGTCGACGGCGGTCGCGGGCTCGACGTACGCCGCGACGCCGGCCGCCTCGAGCCGGGCCAGCAGCGCGGCCGACAGGCGCGGGTCGAGGTCGACGAGCGCGCCCCAGTCGCCCGCGGGCAGCCCGTTGCCGCGCCGGCCGCTCGCGCCCTCGGCCACGGCTCAGCCCGCGGCGGTCGGGGCGTGCGCGCGGATGAGGGCGAGCGTGCCCTCGAAGACCACGGGCGCGTCGTGGTCGAGGGTCGCGACGTGGAAGCTGTCGTGCAGCAGGCGCTCCTCGGCGTGCGGCACGCCCTCGAGGAGCAGCCGGCCGCTGAGCGGCTCGACGACGTGGTCGTCGACGCTGCGGTAGGAGAGCACCGGGCTGCTGATCCGGCCGAGGTCGGCGACGACCAGCGGCCAGGCCCGCGACAGCGACAGCGCCGCCCTGAGCGGCGTGCGGTCGTACGCCAGCTCGGTGACGCCCGGCTTCTTGATGTCGCTGCCGATGCCCGGCCGCGACGCCAGCAGCCGGGAGGCGACCGGCAGCAGCTTGACGTCGAGGCGCTCGCTGCCGAGGGCGGCGTTGACGACCACGACGCCCGCGACCTGCTCGCCGCGCAGCTCGGCGAGGCGCAGCACGAGGGTGCCGCCCATCGACAGGCCGACGGCGAACACGACCTCGCAGCGCGCCCGCAGGTCGTCGAAGGCGCGCTCGACCTCGGCGTACCAGTCCGCCCAGCCGGTGCCGTTGAGGTCCTGCCAGCGGGTGCCGTGGCCGGGCAGGCGCGGCGCGACGACGGTGTGCCCGGCGGCGGCGAGGTGCTCGGCCCAGGGCCGCATGCTCTGCGTCGTGCCGGTGAAGCCGTGCACGACCAGGATGCCGACGGGCCCGCCGGGCAGGTCGATCGGCTCGGCTCCGGGGAGCACGGGCGAGGGCGCGGTCACGACGTCTCCTGGCAGGCGGCGGGGGCGCTCATCGTGCCACGGCGACGGCCCCCGGCGCGGGCCGTGCGACGGCCGTCCACCCGCCGTCCACCCGGCGTGCGCGGGACGTGCGTGCGGCCTGCGCGCCGCGCTCGCCGGCGCGGGCGCGCCGTCGTTGCCCGCCGCGCGCCGCGCTCGCTAGGGTCGGAGCCGACGCGAGGGAGGTGTGACGTGGGCTACTGGTTGGTCAAGGCGGTGCTCGCGCCGATCCTGCGCCTGGTGTTCCGGCCGCGGGTCGAGGGCGCGGCGAACCTGCCCGTCGAGGGCGCGGCGATCCTGGCCGGCAACCACACGTCGTTCCTCGACAACTTCATGATCCCGCTGGTGGTGCCGCGCAAGGTCACCTTCCTGGCCAAGAGCGACTACTTCACCGGCGTCGGGCTCAAGGGCCGCCTGCAGGCGACGTTCTTCCGCGGCGTCGGGCAGATCCCCATCGACCGCACCGGCGGCGCGGCCAGCGAGGCGGCCCTGCGCACCGGGCTGCGCGTGCTCGCCGACGGCAACCTGCTCGGGCTCTACCCCGAGGGCACGCGCTCGCCCGACGGCCGGCTCTACCGCGGCAAGACCGGCATCGCGCGCATGGCCCTGGAGTCCGGCGTGCCGGTGATCCCCGTCGGGCTGGTCGGCATGTTCGACATCCAGCCGGCCGGCCGCACGATGCCGCGCCTCGGGCGGGTCACCGTGCGCATCGGCGAGCCGCTCGACTTCAGCCGCTACGCCGGCATGGAGGGCGACCGCTTCGTGCTGCGCTCCATCACCGACGAGATCATGTACGAGCTGATGCTGCTGAGCGGCCAGGAGTACGTCGACCAGTACGCCAGCACGGCCAAGGCCGAGCTCGAGGACGCCCGCACCGCCGCGGCCGCGGCCGAGGCGCGGGTCAGCGACGCGCCGGCGCCCGACCTGCCGCAGCGCCGCGCCAGCTGAGCCGCGGCGACCGGTGAGCGCCGGC